>JALZEO010000164.1 GCA_030862025.1 Actinomycetota bacterium
CGCGTGGCGCCTGCTAGCGGAGCGTCGCCTGCGACCGGTCGTGCCCGATCGGGGCACCGAACGCGCCGCAGCACCGATCATCCGGCTCGACGACCGCAACGTCCCGGGCGCACCTGGTCGTCTCGGCGCCACCGCTTTAGAGGCGCTACGGTCGTGCCTGCAGCGAGGCGAGCTCGGTGTCGTGCTCGCTGCTCGACGCGGGGAGGGCCGGGCGCTCGTCTGCAGCCGCTGCGGCGAGCGGTTCGCCTGCCCCGTCTGTGACTCCTCTCTCGCCGTCGCATCGCAGGCGAGCATCCTCTGCGAGGGCTGCGGTTGGGCCACCGAAGGTCAGCGTCTGCGCTGTCACCGCTGCGGTGGAGACAGCTTTGCGCCACTCGCGGCGGGAGCGGAGCGCCTCGGCTCCGAGTTGGCCAGGACCTTCCGCGACAACGAGGTCACGGTGTTGGAAGGCTACGCTCAGGCGGCCCCCCCTCCCCCCGCGATCGTGGTCATGACGCGAGGGTCAGCCCTGGCGGAGCCACCCGGTCCGGTCGGGGCGGTCGTGCTGCCGGACCTGGACGGCCAGTTACGGCGTCCAACGCTCGACGCAGCCGAGGATGCGCTGCGACTCGCCTTCCGGGTGGCAACGTGGTTGTCGCGGGCAGGTGGAGCGGAGCGATCGGAGGCGAGGGGGCGAGCCTCCCAGGCCCCCGCGGGTGTGGTCGTGGTTCAGACGCACGAGCCCGGCCACCACGCGGTGCGGGCCCTCGTGCACTGGGATCCCGGGGCGTTCTGGCGGGAGGAGACCCGCCGCCGCAGCGAGCTCCGCTTTCCCCCAGCGGCTCACGCGGTCCGTCTCGACGTCCAGGGCGACGGCCGTCGAGTTGCCGTCGACCTGCGCGGCCTTCTCCCCACCTCGGATGAGGTGCTCGGACCCCGCCCGCTCGGTGAGCGTTCCGGTCTCCTCATCAAGAGCGCCGAGCGCTCCGCGACGCTCGCTGCCCTCGCCCCGCTGCGTGTGGCATGGAGCCAGGAGGGGCTGGATGTGCGAGTCGACGTCGATCCCATCGGCGTCGGTTTCTAGCGGCGGCGCCCGCGGCGACGATCGTCGGCAAGCCTCCCGTCTCGCAGCTGTGGCGTACCCTTGCTACCTCGTCCGGCCAAGGAGAGCTGTGACCACCCTCGATATCCACCTCTTCGGCTCGGTGGTGCTGCGGCAGCGGGCCCGGGAGGTGACCTCCTTCGACGCACGGCTCCGGCGGCTTGCCGACGACATGCTCGACACGATGCGCCACGCTGGGGGGGCGGGCCTCGCCGCCAATCAGGTGGGAATCCTGAAGCGTCTCTTCACCTGGGAGGTCGAAGACCGCCACGGCGCGGTCTGCAACCCCGTGATCGAGGACGCCTCGGAGGAGTTGCAGGAGGGCGAGGAGGGTTGCCTGTCGTTTCCCGGCCTGTTCTACCCGCTCGAGCGACCGCTGCGGGTCAGAGTGCGTCACCAAGACCCGGCTGGCGACGAGCAGACGACGGACGCCGAGGGTTTCCTGGCCCGCGTGCTCCTCCACGAACTGGATCACCTCGACGGCGTGCTCTTCATCGATCACCTCGCGCGCCACGACCGCAAGGAGGCGCTGAAGCGCATGCGCGAATACCGCCTCGTGCACGACGGGTCGGACCGGCTGGGGTCCGACCTGGCGGGGGGCGGTCTACAGCTCGGACGCTACGAGGGCTGACGTGCGCATCGCCTTCTTCGGCACGCCTGAGATCGCCGTGCCCTCGCTGCGGACGCTCGCCCTCGCCGGGGACGTGGAGGTCGCTGTCGCCGTGACCAACCCGGATCGGCCTCGGGGCCGCTCACGCCGTCCCGTCCCACCGCCTGTAAAGCTCGCCGCCACGGAACTCGACCTTCCGGTGTGGCAGCCCGTTCGGCCGGCCGAGATCGCTGCCGCGCTGGGCGGGCTCGAGCTCGACGCTGCCGCGGTGGTGGCCTACGGGGCGCTCCTGCCTCCCAGCGTGCTGGCGGCCGTCCGGTATGGGTTCGTGAACCTCCACTTCTCACTACTGCCCCGTTGGCGTGGTGGCGCACCCGTACAGCACGCCGTGCGGGCGGGGGACCGGATCACCGGCGTGACGACCTTCGTGCTCGACGAGGGGATGGACACCGGGCCGGTTGTCGACCAGTTGAAGGTCGAGATCGGACCGGAGGAGACCGCCGGGGAGCTGCTCAGCCGGCTGGCCGAGCTCGGGGCGCCGCTGCTCCTTCAGAGCATTCGTCGTGTCGTGGCCGGTGAACAGCCGGTGCCTCAGCCAGCCCAGGGGACACTGGCTCCCAAGGTGTCACCCGCGGACGTCGCGATCGACTGGCACGCGTCGGCGGTTGAGATCGTGCGGCTGATCCAGAGCGCCAACCCAGTCCCAGGAGCGCACACGACCTTTCGCGGCCGCCGCCTGAAGGTTTGGCGCGCCCGCCTCGCTGTCTCGGAAGGGGCCCCGGGGCTCGTCGTGGAGGTGGATCACAGCGGGCCGGTGGTGGCTGCGGGCGACGGGGCGCTCGTCCTGACCGAGCTTCAACCCGAGGGACGGCCGCGCATGCCAGGGGCAGCGTTCAACCAGGGTTACCGTCCCGAGCCGGGGGAGCGGTTGGGTGGGCGAGAGGGAGGGGGGAGGGCCTCCGTCGGTGGCTGAGCAGTCCAGGCGGGACCATCGGTCTCAGGCCACGACGGGGCTGGAGGCGCGGAGAGCAGCGCTGGCTGCTCTGCGCGCAGTCGACGAGCACGACGCCTTCAGCAATCTGGCGGTGCCCGCAGCGGTCAGCCTCCTTCGCGACGCCCGCGACCGGTCATTCGCGAGCCACCTTGCCTACGACACGCTGCGGTGGCAGGGAACACTCGATTGGGCGCTCGAGCACGTCCTCGATCGTCCGCTGACCGCCGTCGAACCGGCGCTGCAACGCCTACTGCGGCTGGGCGCGCTCCAGCTGCTCCACAGCCACGTTCCGCCCCGGGCAGCAGTCGCGACCACGGTCGAGCTCGCCCGTGAGGCGGTGCCGAAGCGACGGACCCGTGGGGCCGCCGCGTTCGTGAACGGTGTGCTCCGAGCCCTCGGGCGCCGGCAGGGACTCGGACAGGGGTTCGGCGAGGCGTTCGACTGGCCGGATCCTGTGCTTGATCCTGTCGCCAACCTGGCGCTCACGACCGCTCACCCTCCTTGGATGGCGGCTGAACTCCTCCAGCGGCTGGGTCCAGCCGAAGCGCGGCGTGCGCTCGAAGCCGACAACGTCCCACCCGGACTGACCCTGCGAGCGGTGGGGGATCGAGATGAGCTCATCGCGGAGTTGCGGAGCGCGGGTGTCGACGCCTTGCCCGGAGGGCTCGCGCCGGAGGCGGTGCGGGCGCGGGGCGCGGATCCGCGAAGTCTGGCCGCGGTGGAGGAGGGCCGGGCCGTCCCCCAGGACGAGGCCTCCATGCTCGTGGTCCACGCGACCCGAGTGCGAGACGGAGACCGAGTTCTCGACCTCTGCGCCGGACCCGGTGGGAAGACCACGCATCTCGCGACGCTCGCGGGTCCGCGGGGGGAGGTTGTCGCCGTGGAGCTCTACCCCGGCCGTGCGGAACTCATCGTGGAGGCCGCTGCCAAGGTGGGTGTGGCGGTGGACGTCAGGGTCGGCGATGGTACCGACCCTCCGGTAGAGGGGACGTTCGACGTCGTCCTCGTCGACGCCCCGTGCACGGGGATCGGCACCGGCCGGCGTCGCCCCGAGATCCGCTGGCGCCGCACGCCGCAGGACGCGCACGAGCTAGCCGATCTTCAGCGTCGACTCCTGGCAGCCGGTGCGGAACGCGTCCGCCCCGGCGGTCACCTCACGTACGCGGCCTGCACGTGGACGGCGACGGAGACGACAGCCATCGTGCATGACTTCCTCGGTCGCACCTCTGGTGCGCGGACAGGTCGCACCTTTGGTGCGCGGACAGGTCGCACCTTTGGTGCGCGGCCAGCTCTCAGCGATCGATTCGCCCTCGTCGAGGAGTCCCAGCGCTGGCCCCATCATGACGGTACCGACGGGATGTACCATGCCACCCTGCGGCGGCAGCGGTGACGGCGGCGGGCGCAGCTGGGTGGGCAGCGGCGACGGCCGACGATCGAGGACCTGAGGTGGCGGCGGGCGACGAGGCTCACCTGCGTCGAGCGCTCGCACTTGCCGAGCGCGGGCGGCTTACGGTGCGACCGAACCCGATGGTCGGCTGTGTGCTCGTGCGCGACGGAGAGGTGGTCGGAGAGGGTTGGCACGAGCGAGCCGGAGGCCCGCACGCGGAAATCGTCGCGCTCCGTCGGGCGCGTGAACGGGCGCAGGGAGCCACCGCCTACGTCACTCTCGAGCCGTGCGCCCACTACGGGCGGACCGGACCCTGCGCCGACACGCTCATCCACGCTGGAGTGGCGCGCGTCGTGTATGCGCTCGACGACCCGAATGGACGCGCACGCGGTGGTGCAGAGCGCCTGCGCGCCGCTGGAGTCGAGGTGAGCGGGGGGCTGCTCGCGGACGAGGCCTGTCACCAGAACGAGGCATTCGTGCACGTGCACCGCACGGGTCGACCGTTTGTGACCCTCAAGCTCGCCCAGACGCTCGATGGACGCGTTGCAGCGCGCGACGGCTCGAGTCGGTGGATCACCTCGCGTGAGGCACGCTCCGCGGTACATGCGCTGCGGGCCAGCGTGGACGCTGTCATGGTGGGTTCCGGCACGGTGCTTGCCGACAATCCTGCGCTGACCGTCCGCCACGTCCCAACACCGCCCTTCCAGCCCCGACCTGTCATGCTCGACGCGCGTGGTCGCATCCCCGCCGACGCTGAGGCGGTCAGGCCGGGTGCGATCGTCGTTACGACCGGGCGGTCCGAGCCGAAGTGGCGGGACGCCCTGGCCGGAAGCGGCGCGACGGTACTCGTCGTCGCGCCCGCCGCGAGTGGCGGGGTCGATCTTGCGGCGACGCTACAGGCCTGCGCTGAACACGGCGTTCAGGCGGTGCTCGCCGAAGGAGGCCCGACCGTCGCGGGGGCCCTCGTACGTGCGAGCCTGGTCGACCGCCTCGTCCTGCACCTGGCCCCTACGCTGATCGGCGGCGACGGCCTCGGAAGCCTGGCCGGTGCCGGCGCTCCCTCTGTGGCTGAGGGGTGGAGGTGGAGGTTTGACCGCGTGGACCGGTTGGGACCCGACCTCGTGATTGTCGCCAGCCCCCAGCCGAGGCTAGCGGCCGCTCCCACGCTCACCGAGACCTCAACGGGCAGGAGCGGATGATGTTCACTGGCATCGTGGAGGAGATCGGCAGGGTCACCGGGCTGCATCGCCGCTCGGGACGGGCTCGCCTGGGCATCGGCTGCGAGCGAATCCTCGTCAGCGCCGGACCCGGAGACTCGATCGCTGTGGACGGCTGCTGCCTGACTGTGTCCGAGCTCACCTCCTCCGGCTTCGAAGCCGACCTCATGCTGACCACGCTTGGGACCACCGCGCTCGCAAGCCTCTCGACCGACGACCCCGTCAACCTTGAACGGCCGCTGCCTGCCGACGGTCGCTTCGGTGGACACATCGTGCAGGGGCACGTGGATGGGGTCGGAACCGTTGTCAATCGTGAGGAGCATCCAGGAACCGTGCTGCTCACCGTGGCCCCACCCGCGACGATCTTCCCCTACATCGTTCCGAGGGGATCCGTCGCCCTACAAGGGGTCAGCCTGACCGTTGCCGACAGCTCTCTGACCGACGGCACCTTCCGCGTCGCTCTCGTGCCGCACACGTGTCTGGCCACGACGCTGGGCAGGCTGGAGGTGGGGGACAGGGTGAACCTCGAGGCGGACATCCTGGCGAAATACCTCGAAAGGCTGCTCAATGGGCGGGCACGGGAAGACGCGACGGAGGGGAGGTGACGGACCATGAGTGAGGTTCGTGGCCAGGCGCTGACCCCGATCGGGGATGCGCTTGCCATCCTCGCCGCCGGCGGCATGGTGATCGTGGTCGATGACGCGGAGCGCGAGAACGAAGGCGACCTCGTCATGGCTGCCCAGAAGATCACGCCCGACGCGGTGAACTTCATGGCGACGTTCGGGCGGGGACTCATCTGCGTATCGGTCATCGGCGAGCGGCTCGACGAGCTCGAGATCGGGCCCATGGTGGCCGGTGCGACGGCTGCGCAAGAGACGAACTTCACCGTGTCGATCGACCTTGACGTGCCGGGCTCGACGGGAATCAGTGCATACGACCGGGCGCGGACTATTGAACGCATGCTTAGCCCCGGCGCCACTGCGGCCGACTTTCGCCGCCCTGGCCACGTCTTCCCACTCCGCTATACGGAGGGCGGAGTCCTGCGGCGACCAGGCCACACCGAAGCGGCGGTGGATCTGGCTCGGCTTGCCGGTCTCTATCCCGCTGGGGTCATCTGCGAAATCATGGCCGACGACGGCACGATGGCACGCCTGCCCGAGTTGCGGGAGTTCGCGGGCCGACACGCCCTCGGCCTCATCTCCATCGCGGACATCATCGCCTACCGTCGCCGCTACGAGCGGCTCGTACGCCGGGTTGCCGAGACCCACCTGCCCACTCCCTACGGCAGCTGGCGGGCGATCGGCTACGAATCACTGGTCGACGGGCTCCACCATCTCGCCCTCGTCTACGGTGAGGCCGAAGGCGCCCGTGACGTGCTTGTGCGCGTCCATTCCGAGTGCCTGACCGGCGACGTCTTCCGTTCGCAGCGCTGTGACTGCGGAGCCCAACTCGACCTCGCTATGGCACGCATCGCCGAGGAAGGGCGCGGCGTCGTCATCTACCTGCGCGGGCACGAGGGGCGGGGCATCGGCCTGATCCACAAGCTCAAGGCCTACCAGCTGCAAGACGACGGCCGCGACACGGTCGAAGCGAACCTCGCACTCGGGTTTCCCGCCGATTCCCGCAACTACGGTACGGGCGCGATGATGCTCGCCGACCTCGGGCTGTCGACATTGCGGCTGCTGACGAACAATCCGGCGAAACGGGCCGGCCTCGAGGGCTTCGGACTCGAGATCGTCGATGATGTCCCGGTGCAGGTGCGCTCGAACCCTGCCAACGCCCTCTACCTGGCGACAAAGCGGGAGAAACTCGGCCACGTCTTCACCGGTGGCGACGACGCCACGGTGGCCTCGACCGGGGTGGGTGACCTCGCCCGCCGTTCCCAAGTTGTCTTCGACGGGCTGGCGTTCGCACCGGGCCCCGGGGCGTCCCCGGCTGTCCCTGGGCCCGGCGTGTCCCCTGCTGCCCCGGCCCCAGCTGCACGCGATGAGCGCTGAGGTGGCCCACGAAGGACACGAGCGCAGCGCCCCGCTCGACGCGCGGGGCCTGCAGGTCGGCATCGTCGCGGCCCGGTTCAACGAGGCGGTCGTCGAGCGGCTGGTGACCGGTGCCGTCGACGCTCTCGTACGCCACGGCGCGTTGGCATCGGACCTGCACGTCTACCGGGTGCCGGGTTCGTTCGAGATCCCCGTTGTCCTGCGCAGACTCGCCGACAGTGGCCGCTTCGACGCGCTGGTGGCGCTGGCGGTGGTCGTGCGCGGCGAGACGCCACACTTCGAATACGTCGCGGGGGAGGCGGTCGCCGGGGTCGCGGCGGTCGCCCGCGAGTCCGGGGTACCGGTCGGTCTAGGAGTGCTCACGACTGACACGTGGGAGCAGGCGGTCGCCCGCGCCGGCGGCAAGCTCGGCAACAAGGGCGCGGACGCGGCGCTGTCGGCGATCGAAACCGCGAACCTGCTCCGCGACCTGAAGACGTGAGGTCATGGTGCTGAAGCTCGTCATCCCCAAGGGGTCGCTCGAGCAGGCGACCTTGAAGCTGTTCGAGGACGCGGACCTGAAACTCCACCGGCCCAGCGACCGCGACTACTTCGGCCGCATCGACGATCCCCGTGTGGACGAAGTCGCGATCCTGCGCCCCCAGGAGATCCCACGCTACGTCGAAGAAGGCTTCTTCGACGTCGGCGTCACCGGTCGGGACTGGATCGAGGAGACCTCCGCCCAGGTCATCACCCTCGCCGAGCTCGCCTATTCCAAGGCCACCGCCAACCCCATCCGGGTCGTCCTTGCGGTCCCCCTGGACGCGGAATGGTCGTCGGTCGATGATCTGCCGGACGGCGTGAAGGTCTCGACCGAACTGCCGGAGCTCACGCGACGCTTCTTCGAGGAGCGCGGCAAGAAGGCGAAGGTCTTCCTCTCCTATGGCGCGACCGAGGCCAAGGTGGGCAGCATCGTCGACGCCTGCGTCGACGTCACCGAGACCGGTTCGACGCTGCGGAAGAACGGACTGAAGATCATCGGGGAGCTACTCGTGTCACGCACGGAACTCATCGCCAACGTCGAGTCCTACGAGGACCCCGAAAAGCGCACGGCGATGCAGGACATCCGCACCCTCCTGCTCGGCGCGATCGATGCTCGTGGTCGAGTTCTGCTCAAGCTCAACGTCACCGCGGAGGATCTACCGGAGGTGCTTGGGGTCCTCCCCAGTCTGAAAGCGCCGACCATCAACCAGCTCGCCGACGAGGACGGCTACGCGGTAGAGACGGTCGTCGACAAGGCTGGAGTGAACCGGCTCATCCCGGAATTGAAAGCCCGGGGGGCCACGGGCATCCTCGAGATTCCCATCACGAAAATCGTCGCCTGAATCTTCATCACCCGCAGCGACAGCGAGCGGTTTCGCCCGGCATCTGGGCCATCGCTCCGGACGGGCTGGCCCAGCCCGTCCGGGCGTACCGTTCGACCCGTGCTGCGTTCCGCCCCCGCTACGATCAGGAGCCAGGTTGCTGTGAGGAGTCCCCATGCGCCGTGCAATGGTCCTGCTCAGCGTCTTCGCCGCCCACGTGCTCACCCCGATGGCCGCCCTGGCAGCCGAGTCGAAGGGTCCGGCCGTGACGGGTTCGTCGATGGGTGTGCTGCTGGGCCTCGCCGTCGGCGT
>JALZEO010000208.1 GCA_030862025.1 Actinomycetota bacterium
ATCCCTCAGTGGGGAGTGAGCTACAAGGTCGGGGTCGACGGGATCACCCTGCCCTTGGTGCTGCTCAGTACCTTCATAACTCCCGTGGCTGTGGTCGCCACCTGGAGTGAGGTCCAGGAGCAGCTGAAGGCCTTCTACGTGGCCGAACTGCTGACCGAGACCATCATCGTCGGGGTGTTCGTCGCCCTCGACCTCATCCTGTTCTACGTCTTCTTCGAGGCCGTGCTCGTGCCGATGTACCTCCTTATCGGCATCTGGGGTTCTGGCAACCGTCGCTATGCGGCGGTCAAGTTCTTCCTCTACAGCTTCGCCGGCGGCCTCCTGATGCTCGTGGCGATCGTGTACCTCTACTTCAAGGGGGGCGCTTCAACCTTCGACTACGAGGTGCTCCGCGAGCTGCGCCTGACGCAGGCGGAGGAGATCTGGCTCTTCCTCGGCTTCTTCATGGCGTTCGGAATCAAGCTACCGATCTGGCCGCTCCACACCTGGCTTCCCGACGCGCACACGGAGGCGCCGACGATCGGGTCCGTCGACCTCGCGTCGATCCTGCTGAAGATCGGGGGCTACGGCATCATCCGCTTCCTCTTCGGGATCTTCCCCAACGCGACCCGGGTCCTGGCGCTGCCCATTGTCGCGCTCGGGGTGATCAGCATCCTCTACGGCGCACTCGTGGCGACCATGCAGAGGGATGTCAAGCGGCTCGTCGCCTACTCCTCCATCTCCCACATGGGGTTCATCATTCTCGGCTTGTTCGCCTTGAACCCGATGAGCGCGTCCGCCAGCGTGGTGCAGATGATCAACCACGGCCTTTCCACCGGAGCATTGTTCATCCTCGTGGGTTTCCTCTACCAGCGCACGCACTCGCGCCTGATCGCTGATCACTCGGGACTACTGCGCGCCACTCCCGTCTTCGGGGGCCTCTTCCTCGTGGTCGCGCTGTCGTCTCTCGCCCTGCCCGGACTCAACGGGTTCGTGGGGGAGTTCCCGATCCTGCTCGGCAGCTTCCAGACGGTCGGCTGGTTCTCAGTCGCCGGGGCCTTCGGCATGGTGTTCGCGGCCCTCTATCTGCTGTGGGCCTACCAACGCATGTTCCACGGGCCGGTCGAAGGTAAGGCCGTGGGTATGGCGGACCTCAACCTGCGGGAGATAGCGGCCATGGCGCCGATCGTGGCCCTCATCGTCGGCATAGGGGTCTACCCGCAACCCCTCTACAGCCGTATCCAACCCACGATGGACGCCATCGTTGAGCAGCAGCGGGCCCGAGGAGGAGAACCACCGACGGTGGGACCGATCGCCCATGCCGAGCAGGTTGCGGCTGGAAAAAAATGACCGCGGGTCGACCGGACCGCGTCGACCAGCGCCTCTACGACATCGAGTCGTCTAAGGGGACCAGCGCCCTGCGATCGATGGGGCTGTTCTAGCAGAGGCCAACCGGTCCTAGCCGGTCTGCTCCCCTGACTGGGTGTTTACATCGCGTGAGCTGTCAGCGGTGGGCGCCTCGTCGCGGCCCCGCATGAGCTTCACGACTCCCACGACGACCGCCAGCAGGATCGCGAAGATGCGCAACGGACGTGGGAGCCTGCGGTAGATCCTGCGCACGAATGGCGCCATCGTAATGATGGTCTTGAGGTCCATTCAGTCCTCCCGCCTCCGGTCTCCACCCCGCATGTTCGTTCCCTTGCCAGGTTCTGTCGCCGCAGGAGCGGCTCAGGGTGCAATGCGGGCCAGGCAGCTGAGCTAGCTCACCTTGGACTCGTACTTCTGTTTGAGCTCGTCGACAATCTCAGGGTTTGCGAGCGTCGAAGTATCCCCGAGCTCCTCGTCCTCGGCGATGTCCTTGAGCAGCCGACGCATGATCTTGCCGGACCGCGTCTTCGGCAGCTCATCCGAGAAGACGATCTCGGCCGGCCGCGCGATCGGGCCGATGTGGTCCGCGACGTGCTCGCGGAGTTCCTGAACCAGTTCGTCGCTACCCTCCCGGTCACCGACCAGGGTCACGAAGGCCGCGATCGCCTGACCCTTCTCCTCGTCGCTGCGACCGATGACGGCGGCTTCCGCAACGGCTTCGTGGCTGACGAGGGCGGATTCGACTTCGGCGGTCGCGATCCGGTGGCCGGCCACGTTCATGACCTCATCGACCCGTCCCAGCACCCAGAAGTAGTCCCCCTCGTCCCGTTTCGCGCCGTCCCCCGCGAAGTACACGTCTCCGAACCGGTCCCAGTAGCTCTCCTTGTAGCGCTCGGGGTCCCCCCAGAGTCCCCGCAGCATCGACGGCCACGGGTCGGTCAGGACGAGGTAACCGCCGCCCGGTGGTTGCACTGAATCACCCTGCTCGTCGTAGATGTCCGCCTTGATGCCGGGCAGTGGGAAGGTGGCGCTCCCCGGCTTCAGTTCGGTCACACCGGGGAGGGGGCTGATCATGATGGCACCGGTCTCCGTCTGCCACCAGGTGTCGACGATCGGGCAGCGCTCGCCGCCGATGACCCGCCAGTACCACAGCCACGCCTCGGGGTTGATCGGCTCACCAACGGTGCCGAGCAGGCGCAGTGTCGACAGGTCATGACCTTTCGGGTGATCCTCGCCCCACTTCATGAAGGAACGGATTGCGGTCGGGGCGGTGTAGAAGAGGCTGACGCCGTACTGCTCGCAGATGTCCCAGATGCGGTCCTTCTTCGGGTAGTCGGGAGCTCCCTCGTAGATGACGCTCATGCAGCCGTTGGCAAGGGGGCCGTAGACGATGTAGGAGTGGCCTGTCACCCAGCCGATGTCGGCGGTGCACCAGTAGACGTCCTCCTCCGCCTTGAGGTCGAAGACGTACTTGTGGGTGAAGGCACACTGGACGAGATACCCCGCGGTCGTGTGCATAACCCCTTTGGGCGCGCCGGTCGTGCCACTCGTGTAGAGCAGGTAGAGCAGGTCTTCGGAGTCCATGTGCTCGGGGGGGCAGTCACTGCTCGCGTCTCCCATGAGCTCGTCGTACCAGTGGTCTCGTCCCTGCTCCAGGGCGACTTCCTGTTCGGTACGCCGGACCACGACGACGTTCTCGACCGACGGGCACTCGTCGAGAATCCCGTCGGCTTTCTCCTTCAAGCCCACAACCTCACCGCGACGCCAGCCGCCGTCCGCGGTGACGAGCAACTTCGCCTCGGCGTCCTGAATGCGGTGGCGCAGTGCGTCCGCGGAGAAGCCGGCGAACACGACGGAGTGGGGGGCACCGATGCGCGCGCAAGCCAGCAGCACGATCGGCAGCTCGGGGATCATGGGCAGCTGTATCGCCACCCGGTCGCCCTTCTCGACGCCGAGGGACTTCAAGACGTTGGCGAACTTCGAGGATTCTTCCAGCAGCTGGGCGTAGGTGATCTCGCGTGTGTCGCCCGGTTCTCCTTCGAAGAAGTAGGCGACGCGGTCGCCGTGGCCAGCCTCGACGTGGCGGTCCACGCAGTTGTAGGCGACGTTCAGCTTCCCCCCGACGAACCACTTCGCAAACGGTCGATCCCACTCCAGGACGGTGTGTATGTCCTCGAACC
>JALZEO010000247.1 GCA_030862025.1 Actinomycetota bacterium
TGTGTAGCAGCCCGCGGTGTTCGGCAGCACTTGGCAGCCACAGCGTTCGATGACGTCGAGCACCGAGCCCCGGCTGGCCGGGTCGACCCGCCGCAGCGCGACCGTCACCAGCTCCGCCCGAGAGGCTCGAAGCGCTCGCTCAAGTGCGTCCACACTCGCCGCGCCGCCCGTCCCGAGGATCAGGCGAACGTTGAAGGTTCGACCTGCGATGTTCAAGGGGTCACTGGCAGGTTCGTCTGGTCGGGGCTCGAAGAGGTGTGCCGCCTCCCCTTCCAGCTCCATGTCTTGCATCTCAGCCTCCCTGCGCCGCGCCGAGCACCTCTACCCGATCGCCGGCTGCCAGTCGGCGTTGTGGCCAGGTCTGCCGCGGAACGACGGTACCGTTGATGGCGACCGCCACCCCCGACCGCAGCGGGTCACGTCCGAGCCCGCGTACAACGTCGGCTATCGTCTCTTTCCCGCCGACCTCCCGGACCTCACCGTTGATGGTCACGCGTAGGTTCATCGCGCCGCCTCGGCTACGTGGCCTGTCGCCCCCGCGGTCTTGGGCAAGTCAAGACCCGCTCCTGCTCCGAGACCGCTCCCACCCAAGTCGAACCGGTGTGGTGAGAAGTGGTGAAAGTCAGCGGCCAACCGTCCCGTCGTGAGGTAGTCGCACAGGGCTTCCGCGGTGATTGGGGCCAGCAGGATGCCGTTGCGATAATGGCCGCTGGCGAGCACGAGACCCTCGAGCGGCCCCGGGCCGATGAGCGGCGCATTGTCTGGCGTCCCAGGTCGCAGCCCTGCGATCGTCTCGACGAGAGCAAGTTCGATCACACCCGGGAGCAGTTCGAAAGCGTCACGGAGCAGATTGAGCATGGCGCCAGCGGTGACAGCCGTGTCGTATCCGCGCTCCTCCACGGTAGCCCCGACCACCACCCGCCCGTCGGCACGAGGCACGACGTAGACGTCGAGGCCGCGGACGTTGCTTGTGGCTAGTAGAGGATCGGACGGACCTCTCAGATGCAGGAGTTGGCCCTTGACCGGGCGGATCGGGACGCTGCCGGGGGGGAGCCCACCGAGTCGGGCGGACCAGGCGCCGGCGGCCAGCACGACCGTGCTACACGACAGAGTCGTGCCATCCCCGAGCTTGAGACCGATTACCGCCTCGCCCCGAAGGTCAAGGCTTCGAGCCGTCTGCGTGACAGCCCGGACGCCTGCTCGGCGGCAGGCCCGTGAGAGGGCGGCGACGAGCATGCGGTTGTCGACCTGATGGTCGTCGGGTGCCAGCAGTCCCCCCCGAACACCCGGCGCGAGACCGGGCTCGAGCTGCCGCACCTCGCGCGAGCTAAGCCGCTCAACCGGCAGTCCGAGACGCCGTTGAAAGGCGTGGAGATCATGGAGGGCCGCGAGGTCGTCGAGGTCTCGGGCCACGACGACTGTCCCGCACTCCCGAAAACCGGAGGAACGGGCAGAGGCATCTTCGAGTTCCGCCGCAAACGAGGGCCAACGGGCTCGGGAGGCGAGGTTGAGGGCGAGCAGGGGCTCCTCGCCGTAGTGGACCTCGGTAACGGGGGCCAGCATTCCGGCGGCGGCCCACGAAGCACCACGCCCGGGTGAGGGGTCGATGACACTGACGGCGGCGCCGGCCGAGGCGGTGCGCCACGCAATCGACATCCCCACCACGCCCCCACCGACGATGGCGACGTCGCAGGCGGTCATCGGAGGCTCCCTTCGCCGGCATGACCCGGATCAGGTAGTGACGGTCGGCGGACTTCGCCCTCTCAGCCCGACAGGCTCCCGTGCAACCCCGACCCTACCGTGCCACAGATGCTCGCGTCTCGTCGTCAGGCCTGGGCCCGCCACTCGTGGAGGAGGATCGAAGCTCCGATCACTTCGTCCGACGCGAGGACCCGGACAGCCCACCTCTCCCAGTCGGTTCCCTGGCGCTCGAGCAGCGCCGCCGCAAGGGCGATCCCGCAGGCATGCGCGAAGTCGGCTGCCACCTCCAGCACTGGGCCGGGCCGATCGTCGACGACGACCTCGAGCCGGTGAGGTTCACGCTCGCCGAGGACGTTCCATGCCTGCACCAATCCCGCTTGCCGAATGATGCCTGCCAGACGGGCCTCCTCGAGCAGTGAGGTGCGCTGGGTCAGTACGTGGGTCGTCACTTCCCAACCTCCCATGCGTTCCGTCGTTCCGGTTCAGGCACAGACGCCTCAAGTCTTGAGGCCCAGGTGTCGGAGACCCCGCATACGTAGATTCATCTCGTACCGCCATCGGTCCTCGTAGGGTCTGCATAGGGATCTGCAACAACACCAATGTAATTCACGAGCTTGCCACAGAGGTGCGACACGCTGCGTCAGTCAAACGAATACCGGCACCGGGCTAAGGTTCGTGCGCTCGGCTCCCACCGGAGAGGTGCGGCAGCGCGCTCGCCCTCCGGCGGACAGAACAGTCAGATGGAACGAGTTTGGAGCGGCGTGCCTGTTCAGGCTGGTAGGCAGTGAGGGCCTGGTTCGCCCGAGCCGGCATGCGTGGCCGCTTCGCCGCGAGGCATTCGATGCTGGCACTCGCTGGGGCCGCTGTCGTTGTCGTGGCGTGCAGCCCGAGCGAGGGGCCACCGCAGGCTGGTCCGGTGACGCTCACCGCGCGCGCCCTCGAGTCGCCGCCTCCACCTCCGCCTTCTCCGGCACCCAGCCCCTCACCGTCGCGGTCCCCGAGGGCTACCCTCACTCCGCCGCGGGATCCCACCGACACTGACCGGGCACGCTTTGTGGCCGCCTATCGTCCCGGCGGAACGAGTCACCACCGCTCGGTCGCAAGCGACATCGACGGCGATGGTCAGAAGGAAATCGTCTTCACGTTCGTCGTCGACAGCGAGCGCCGCTCGCAGGCCGAGGTCGCCGACTGGACCGGTACCCGTTACGCGATCACCGCTGCGGAACCAGGCGGACCAGCCGACGAGATCCGAGATTTCCGAGTAGCCGACCTGAATGGCGATGGCATACCTGAGATCGCTGTGTTTCAGACCGTCGGGGCCACGGGAAGCTCGGTCTCACTGTGGACCGGGGCGTCAGGTGGCCATCTCGTTCCCCTGATCGCGGTCGGAGACTGCTTCAACGGCAGCAACATCTACGGCGACACGGGCGCCGAGGTCGGGGACCGAGACGGCGACGGGCGGGCGGAGATTCGCGCCGTCTGCTCGGATCCCGACCTTCCGGCACCGCTCTGGCCGACCGTGGTCTACGTCTGGCGCGATGACCTCTACCACTGCGACCACCGCGAGAGCCCCGACGGCGCTACAACTCCGTGCTCCTGAGGCTGGCGGAGACGCCCGACCGAGGGGATTTGGAGGGACCGGCCGCGGTCCGAGAAAGCCGGATACGAGAAGGG
>JALZEO010000286.1 GCA_030862025.1 Actinomycetota bacterium
GTCCCGACGCACGCGGTCCTCCACATCGGTGGTCGCCACGAGCGGTCAATGGCTACTACTCCGGTAGGCTGGGCTCAGGCAACGAGCGCCGACGCCGCTTCGTACCGGGCGGCGGGAAGAGACGTCATGACGACCCACAAGACCCTCGAACGCCTCCATCGCGTCGTCGTTCGGTTTGCGGGAGACTCCGGCGACGGCATGCAATTGACCGGCGAGCGGTTCACGGCCGAGACGGCCGAGGTCGGTAACGACCTCGCCACCCTTCCCGACTACCCGGCGGAGATCCGCGCGCCTGCCGGCACCATCCCCGGCGTTTCGTCCTTTCAGCTCCACTTCAGCGACGAGGACGTCCTGACCCCCGGTGATGCTCCTGACGTGCTCGTGGCGATGAACGCGGCCGCCTTGAAGAAGAACGTCGGCGACGTGAAGGTCGGCGGCACGCTCATCGTCAACGAGGACGGGTTCACCGCCCCGAACCTCAAGAAGGCCGGCTACGCGGCCAACCCTCTGGACGATGGCTCGCTCGACCACCTGCAGGTGTACCGTCTGCCGCTGACCGAGCTTACGACCCGTGCGGTCGAGGATCTCGTCGAATCCAAAGAGATCTCGAACAAGGACGCCGCACGAGCCAAGAACATGTTCGCCCTCGGTCTGGTCTCGTGGATGTTCTCGCGTCCCATCGACTCGACCTTGGCCTGGATCGAGCGGAAGTTCGCCCGCGACCCCGTCATCGCCGAGGCGAACGTCCGGGCGTTGAAGGCCGGTCACCACTTCGGTGAGACCACCGAGATGTTCGGCCACGCCTACGAGGTCAAGCCCGCGAAGCTCCCGCCGGGCAGGTATCGCAACATCAGCGGCAACGCGGCGCTCTCCTATGGGCTGATCGCCGCCAGCGTGCGATCGGGTCTGCCCCTCTTCTACGGCTCCTACCCCATCACCCCAGCCTCAGACATCCTCCACGAGCTGGCCCGCCACCGTCGCTTCGGCGTAAGGACCTTCCAGGCAGAAGATGAGATCGCCGCGGTCGGGGCCGCCCTCGGCGCGTCCTTCGGTGGTGCGCTGGGAGTGACGGCTTCCTCCGGTCCGGGCATCGCCCTGAAGGCCGAGACGATCGGACTCGCGGTCGCGGTCGAGCTCCCACTCGTCATCATTGACGTGCAGCGGGGAGGGCCGTCCACCGGACTGCCGACGAAGACCGAGCAGTCGGATCTGCTGCAGGTCATGTTCGGGCGCAACGGCGAGTCACCCCTCCCCGTCATAGCCGCTCAATCGCCGGGCGACTGCTTCTACGCGGCGCTCGAAGCCGTACGCATCGCGCTGAAGCACCGCACCCCGGTGATGCTGCTCAGCGACGGCTATCTGGCAAATGGGACCGAGCCGTGGCGACTGCCGAACCTCGAGGAGCTCCCTCCCCTGCAGGTCGCGTTCGCCACCGAGCCGAACGGTCCCGACGGGCAGTTCCTGCCGTTCCTCCGCGACCCCGAGACGCTCGCCCGTCCGTGGGCGGTACCGGGTACACCTGGTCTCGAGCACCGCGTCGGAGGTCTCGAGAAGGCGGACGTGACCGGCAACATCTCCTACGAGCCAGACAATCACCATCGCATGACGGAGCTGCGGCAGGCGAAGGTCGACCGCATCGCTGCGGACATAGCTCCGGTGGAACTCGATAGCGACGGTGGGGCCCGGCTGCTCGTCGTCAGCTGGGGGTCGACGTACGGGCCGGTCAAGGCGGCGATCCAGGACGTGCGGGCGCGCGGACGGAAGGTCGCCCACACGCATCTACGCCACCTCAACCCCTTCCCCACGAACCTCGGTGAGATCCTCACCAGCTACGAGAGAGTGCTCGTGCCCGAAGTGAACATGGGACAGTTGCGGCTGCTGCTCAGGTCCCGTTATCTCGTCGATGCCGTGGGCTACAACCGTATGCGCGGTCAACCCTTCCAGACCTCCGAACTCACAGCGGCCATCCTCGAGTTGCTCACCTCGGACGCCGTGCAGGTGAGCGGCAACGGCCGACGACGTCTACGAGCGGTCAAGGAGGCACGGCGATGACCGAAGCGCGGAGGTTGACGCGCAAGGACTTCACCTCTGATCAAGAGGTGCGATGGTGCCCGGGTTGCGGCGACTATGCGATTCTCGCGGCCGTCCAGAGTCTGCTGCCCGAGCTCGGCTGTGTCCCCGAGCGGACGGTGTTCGTCTCGGGCATCGGCTGCGCGGCCCGCTTCCCCTACTATCTCGCGACCTATGGGATGCACGGGATCCATGGCAGGGCCCCGGCCATTGCAACGGGCCTCGCGGCGACCCGTCCGGATCTCGACATCTTCGTCGTAACCGGGGACGGTGACGCGCTCTCCATCGGCGGCAACCATCTCATCCACGCCCTGAGGCGCAACGTCAATCTCACCATCCTGCTGTTCAACAACGAGATCTACGGGCTCACGAAGGGTCAGTTCTCCCCCACCTCCCGGCTTGGCCAGGTCACGAAGTCCTCTCCCATGGGTGCGATCGACCAGCCCTTCAACCCGGTCAGTCTCGCGCTCGGCGCCGAAGCCACCTTCGTCGCTCGCACCCTCGACTCGGACCGCGCTCATCTGCAGGGTGTCCTGCGGGCGGCACACGAACACCGGGGCAGCGCGTTTGTCGAGATCTATCAGAACTGCGTCGTCTTCAACGACGATGCGTTCAGCTTCGTCACCGATCGCGCCACCGGCCACCACAACCGCATCGAGCTGCTGCACGGGCAGCCGATCCTGTTTGGTCCCGACGAGGACCGCAAGGCGGTCGTGACAAAGACGGGTGGAGGGGTCGAGATCGTCCCCGCTGCAGAAGCCGGCGACCGGGTCGTCGTCCACGATGCTCACGCC
>JALZEO010000288.1 GCA_030862025.1 Actinomycetota bacterium
CTGTAGAGCTGCACGAGATAGGACAGCACGAGCAGCAGATCGCCGAGCGTCAAGGCACCTGCCTGGACGTTGCGGACACCCACGAAGAGCACGAGCGCCGTTCCCAAGGCGGTCGTGATCGAGAGCACCGAACCGAAGGTCGACTCGGCCACCGCGAGCCGGATGCGGGTACGCATGCTGTCGTTGGCGCGCCCCCGGAAGCGCTGCTCCTCGGAGTCTTCGCGCCCGAAGGCCTTGACCACCCGGAGGGCGGTCAATACCTCCTGGATGACCTCGAGCGCGTCACTCTCGTGCTCCTTGGACTCGTGATACCAACTCCGCGCGCGGGCCCGGTACCAGTGCGCCAGGGCGAGCAGGGCCGGTGCCACCACCAACGCGACGACGGCCAGCTGCAGGTTGATCCGGGCCGAGACGTAGATCATCGACAGCAGCGTGAACCCGCTGGAGATCAGCGGCAGCAACCCGCCGATCGAGAGATGCCAGATGGCGTAGGCGTCGTACTGGGTGCGGTAGATGGAGTCGGTCGTCCCACGCGCGTCGTGGTAGGCGAGGGACAAACGCTGGGCGTGGCGGAACAGGCGCGCCTGGAACCGCACGGTCAGATTCTCACCGGTGCGTATCTTGAGGAACTCGGCCGTCACCTCCTGCAGCTGGGCGAGCAGGACCACGAGCAGCAGGAAACCTGCGACGACGGCCAGGGCGGCGAAGGTCGATTCGGAAAGACCGCCCAGCATCGCGCGGAGCGGCCCGGGGAGAGGCTGATCACCGAGGATGCTGTCGACGGCGATCTTGAGCGGCACCGGGTTGAGCAGCGCTAAGGGCGTGCCCAGGAGGTCGATGAGGAAGACCCCGAAGATGCTCGCCCACATGGGGCGCGCCTCGGTGAGCACACGTCGCAGCAGGGACCCGTCGGAGGCACGCTCGCGCTCCATTCCCCGGCCTCAGGGCCTGGGACTGGGCCGCCCCTGCCCGGAGGAGGCAGCGGCGATCCGCGACGCGTTGCGGTCGACACGACCACGGGGACCTGCGATCGGCTGCTGGCAGCGCTCGTAGTGTGTGAGAAGCATCTCGACGGCGCGGTCCCACGTGAAGCGCTTCAAGACCCGCCGTCTGCCTGCTGCTCCAATCGCGAGGCGCAGTTCGTCATTCTGCAGGAGGCGCACGAGCGGCTCGGCGAGGGCCGCAGGGTCGCCGGGCTCGACGAGGAAGCCGGTTGAGCCCTCGTCCACGGTTTCGGTCATGCCGCCTACCCGTGTCGCCACGACCGGCAGGCGGCAGGCCATCGCCTCTACCACGCCGAGTCCAAAGGGCTCCCACAGAGAGGCGCTCACGTAGATGTCCGCCGAGCGGAAATGGTCAGCGACCTCCGGGCGAGGTATCCAGCCGGAGAACGTCACACGGGACGCCGCTGCGGGGCTGAGCTGTTCCTTCAGGATCTCACGATAACTGCGGCCATAGAAGCGGCGGAGGTCCTGCACGCGCCAGTCGTCGCTGAGAGCGACCAGCATCTCTTCGGGGACCACCTGTTCGTCACCCACGATGTCGAGTTCAACGTCGGGAACCTGCTCGAGGACCTTCTCGAAGGCCTCGAGCAGGATGTGAACGCCCTTTTCCGGCGAGATTCTGTTGACGAACACGAGCTTTCTGCGACGGTCCCGGCTCGGCGTGCCAGGGGAGAAGGCGACGGTATCCACGCCGGGGTGGAGGGTTGCGAAGCGCTCCTCGGGGACAGGCAAGGCCGTGCGGGCCCCCTCCGTCACCCAGTCGCTCACGCCCAACACGAGGTCCGCGTGCCTGAGACGGCGGGCAAGCCGCCTGGTGTTGAGCGTGCTCAGCCAGTCGCAGTGCATGTAGAGAAAGACCCGGGCGGTACGATTCGCCCGTCGGACAACGGGGAGAAACTGTGAGAAATTGTTCACCACCACAAGATCGCACGGCTGTTCGCGCAGGTCTCGGGCGACCTCAAGGGCGTAGTCGGCGTGGTACAGCGACGAGGCGAACAACCGCAGGCCTGGCCGTCCCTCCGCCAGCCCTTCCATCCGGTTTACCGTGCGTGGGAAACGTATGGGCAGGTAGCGGTAGGTGACACCTTCGTGGAGCTCGTCCCTTTCGTCGTCGGGATCAGTCCGTGCGTAGACGATGACCTCGTGTTCACGAGGAGACGCAGCGAGACGGCGGCCCATCTCCCATATCAGGATGGCGATGGATTCCGTGGGCGGAAAGCCGTAGTCCCAGGGCTGTGATACGAACGCGATCCTCACGACGCCTCCTCCACCGTCGCGGCGAAGCGTCCCGGCCGTACGGGCTCCGCGGTGTGCCGGGCCCAGCGGAGGTCCTCGACCAGCGACCCCTTGCGCCACCACAGCCAGGGGAGGATCTGGGCGTAGCAGCGCAGCCGCTCCGCGTGTGACAGAGGCGCCCTCTGCAGGGCGCGCAGATGCTCGCGGCCCAGCCGCCATTCGGGGAAGAGCAGGCGCCGGGACATGCGCGGGTCGAACCATGCGGCACGTTCGTAGCGACTCTCCATAGCGCGTATGGACTGATGCGGATGGTTGCGATGCAGGAACAACGGCTCGTGAAGGTCGTGGAAGGGGCCGTGGAGGGCGAGCTCCGACAGGGTCACGTTGTCTGATTCGATGAACGAGCCAACGAGACCGGTTCGCCGCAGAACCGAGGCACGTATCAGGCCGAAGAAGTGGAGACAGTCGTTCCAGACGCAGGCGAAGTCGTGGAAGCGAACGTGGGGGCTGGGGTGGTCGACCCTCAGGCTGTGCTCCCAGCGGCCGATGTCCTGCCCCTGCTGGTCGATCTCGATGACACCGGGAAGGACCAGGACCACCGTGGGGTCGGCCGCGAGCACCTCCAAGCACGCAGCCACGAACCGTGGCGCGCAGAGGTCGTCCGCTGCCGCCCACTTGAAGTACCGGCCGCGTGCAAGCTGGACGACGATGTTGTGACTCCATGCAGCGCCCCAGTTCACCTCGCTGCGCAGGTAGCGGACGCGGGTGTCCTG
>JALZEO010000301.1 GCA_030862025.1 Actinomycetota bacterium
GGGTGACCTCCAAGGAGTTGGCCGAGTGGGCCCGGGACGCACGCCAGCGGGTCATGGAGCTCGTTGCCGACCTCACCGACGAGCAGCTCATGGGCCCGATGTTGCCCACGGTGAACCCGATGCTCTGGGAGATCGGACATTTGGCCTGGTTCCAGGAGCGCTTCCTGCTGCGCTCGGCCCTGAGTGAGCAGCCGCTGATTCCCCACTGCGACGCCTTGTGGGACTCGGGAGCCATCCCGCATGACACCCGCTGGTTCCTCGAACTTCCGGCCCGGGCGGAGACCCTCACGTACATGGCCGAGGTCCGCGACCGCACCCTGGACCGGGTGCTGCGACCAGACGCGAGCGACGTCGTGCGCCACTTTGCGCTCTACACCGTCTTTCACGAGGACACGCATACGGAGGCGCTGACGTACACACGTCAGACGCTGGGCTACTCGCCACCCACGCTCGAGGGACTGAGCGGCACCATCCCAGCCGAGACGGTCCACGCCGGTGGCCTGGCCGGTGATGTTGGCGTCAGCGGAGGGGAGTTCCAGCTCGGGGCGACCGGGGCCGAGCCGTTCGTCTATGACAACGAGAAGTGGGGTCACCCCGTGGAGATCGCCCCTTTCTCGATGGCACGGGCGGCGGTGACTCAGGAGGAGTTCGCGGCCTTCGTCGCTGACGGAGGCTATGAGCGCGCAGAGCTGTGGAGTCCCGAGGGATGGAGTTGGCGCGTGTCGGTCGGCGCCGAGCATCCCGTCTACTGGCGCTTCGATGCAGGCGGCTGGCAGCGACGCCACTTCGACACCTGGGTCGACCTCGAACCTCACAAACCGGTCATCCACGTCTGCTGGTACGAGGCCGAGGCGTACTGCCGCTGGGCGGGGCGACGCCTTCCGACCGAGGCGGAGTGGGAGCTTGCGGCGACCGGAGGGATCGATATCAATGGAGAGCATCCCCGCAAGCGACGCTACCCCTGGGGGGACCACGCCCCCCGACCAGACCACGCGAACGTCGACTGGCGAGGCATGGACACCGTGGACGTCGGGGCGCTCGAGGCCGGCGATAGCCCCTTCGGCTGCCGACAGATGATCGGCAACGTGTGGGAGTGGACTGCCAGCACCTTCCTGCCCTACCCGAATTTCGAGCCCGACGCGTATCGCGACAACTCCGAGCCGTGGTTCGGGACTCGCAAGGTGTTGCGGGGTGGGGCCTGGGCCACCCGGGCTCGCTACATCCGAACCACATATCGCAACTACTTCACGCCCGACCGTCGTGACGTCTTCGCCGGACTCCGGACCTGCGCGCTGAGGTGAAGATCTGCATCGTCACGCCAGCTCGGCCGGAAAGCCTGAGCGGCAACCGGGTCACGGCCCTGCGTTGGTCCAAGCTGCTGCGTGAACTCGGACACGACGTCGTGGTGGCCGAGGCTTACGAGGGCCAGGCGTGTGACGTGCTCGTGGCCCTGCACGCTCGCCGCAGCGCCCCGTCGATCGCACGCTTCCGGTCGGTCCGGCCCGACGCTCCCCTGGTCGTGGCGCTGACCGGCACCGACCTCTACCGGGACATCGACACTTCGGAAGCCGCCCGGCGTTCCCTGCAGCTCGCCACCCGGCTCGTGGTGCTCCACCGCCTGGGAGCCGAGGACGTGCCCCCGGCGCTGCGAGCCCGGGTTCGGGTCATCGAACAGTCGGTCGAGCCGATCCCGCCGGCCGAACGACGCCAAGACATCTTCGAGGTGCTGATGCTCGCCCATCTTCGGCGCGTCAAGGACCCCTTCCTCGTAGCCGAGGCGGTCCGTGGGCTGCCCGAGGCGTCGACCATCCAGGTCGTCCATGCGGGCGGGGAGATAGAAGCGGGGATGGCCGACCTGGCCGCGACAGAGAGCGAACGCAATCCCCACTACACCTGGATCGGGGAGCTTCCGCGCTTCGAGGCACTGCGGCTCCTGGCCCGGAGTCGCCTGCTCGTCCTGACCTCACGGCTCGAAGGCGGTGCGAACGTCGTCTCGGAGGCGCTGGCGGCCGCGGTACCCGTGGTGTCCACGCGCATCCCCGGTTCGGTCGGTCTGCTCGGGGAGGACTACCCCGCCTATTTCCCTGTCGGCGACCCAGCCGCTCTCTGCGACCTGCTGTGGCGGGTCGAACGCGACGCCGCCTTCCGGGCTCGGCTCGAGGTCTGGATCGAAGGTCTGCGCGGGCTCGTGGAGCCCAACCGGGAACGGGAGCGGTGGCGGTCTCTGCTGGCCGAGGTGGCAACGGAAGGGCGGTCGCCAGCAAGCCCCCACTTCCATACCACGCCACGACGCCCGTGAGCACCGGCGTCGCCTACTTCGGCAACCGCATCCTGCGCCACATCGTAAGCGACATGGAGGACCTCGCGTCGCGCGGGTTCACTGGCGTGCTGCACACCTTCTCGGAGAACGACCTCGCCTACTACCAGGGAACGATGGAACGGATCGTGGCCAGCTCACACGACGCCGGCCTCGAGGTGCAACTCGACCCGTGGGGGGTGGGTCTCGTGTTCGGCGGCGAGGCCGAGAGCCGCTTCACCGCCGAGCATCCCGAGTTCGGTCAGGTTCTCGGCGACGGCCGGCGCGTGGCAGCGGCCTGCCTGAACCGACCCGAGTTCCGTGCCTTCCTGCGATCCTGGGCGGACGCGGCGACCGGTGGCGGGGCCGACCGCCTCTTCTGGGACGAGCCCCACTGGGCCGGCCCCGGTGTGCTCGGTGTCGAGAGGGGCGGCTGGGGGTGCCTCTGTGAGCTCTGTGAGGCCGGCTTCCGCGAGCGTTTCGGCGGGCCCATGCCGCGAGCACGCACTCCAGAGGTCGAGGCCTTCCGACAGACCTCCATGGTCTCGTTTCTCACCGACCTCGTCGAATACTCCTCGAGCTTGGGGGTGCCCAGCACCCTGTGCCTCACTCCCGGCGAGGGGGGTCCAAAGGACTGGGACACGCTCGCGGCCATCCCGGGTCTCGACACCCTCGCGGCTAGCCCCTACTGGGCCCGGTCCGGACAGTCGGCGAGCGGGTACGTGGGCCGGGTGGCTCGGGAGGTGCGCCAACTGGCCGACGCCCACCAGTTGCGCACCCAGCTCTGGATCCAGGGCTTCGGACTCGGCCCCGTAGACATCGGAGATATCCATGCGGCGGTGCAGGCGGGGCGTCAGGCTGGCATGGACGAGCTGTGGGCCTGGGGCTACGAGGCGTGCGCCCACATGGATGCGCTCGGCACGGTCGAACCCGAGACGGTCTGGGCGGCGCTCACCGCCGCACTCACCACATACGGGTCAGAGCCCTCTGAGGCTCCACCTCGCCGCCGGTAGGTCAAGTGGATCATCTCCGCCCCTCCGCGGAGCGCCGCTCAATCGGAGCGCTTCGCGAGCCATGCCATGATCGGCTCCCACACGTCCTGTTTGGCGGTGGGGCCGACGACGAGCCCCACATGGCCGGCATCCACGATGACGGAATGGGTGTCTTCGCTGGCGACCAGCTCAGGGGTTTGGGCAGACTGCCACATGGGCGTCACGAGGTCGCGGGTGCCTACAACATTGAGCAGGCTGGCGGTGATCTGCCTCAGCGCCGGTCGGCCGCGCACCCCCAGTCGTCCCGAGGCGAGCACGTTCTCCTGGTAGAAGCCCTGGATCCACTGCCGGAAGGCCCGCCCAGGGAACGGCACGGCGTCGTCGACCCACCGGCAGATCGCCAACCACGCCCGCAGGGCCTCGTCCCGCTCGAGCCTCCCACGTAGGAACGCGAGCAGGTCGGCTGTGCCCGTCAAGGTCACGATCGCCCGGGTCGCCGCGCGGATGAACGCGGCATGGGCGTGCGTGGGCGGGTTGCCGAGGTGTAGCGCGTCCGACTCGTGCACGGGCAGATGACGCGCCCAGGTCGCATAGAAGCCGGCATTCTCCCCGGGAGCGGGGGCGAAAAGGATGGGCGCAGCGAGCAGGATGAGGTTGCGCAGGTGCTCAGGGAAGAGCGCGGCGTAGGTGGTCGCGATCGTCCCGCCCTGACAATGGCCGAGCATGCTGACCTCGGATACCGAGGAGAGCGCCTGCACGCGCCGCACCGCCGAGGGCAGGTAGTCGACGATGAAGGTGTCGAGGCCGAGGTCGCCGTCAGCTTCGCTGGGGATGCCCCAGTCCAGTAGATAGACGTCGAAGCCGCGCGCGACGAGCGCCTCAACCAGGCTGCGGCCGGGGGTGAGGTCGAGGATGTAGGGGCGCAGGATGAGGGCGTAGACGAGCAGGATGGGCACCGGGAGGCGGTCATCGGCCCGGTTCTCGTAGCGGTACAGGCGGGCCTTGCCGCGCGACCATACGAGGGTCCTCGGAGTGGGCGCGACCTCGATACCGACCGCGTCGACCAGAAAGTTCGTGCCGGTGAGGTACTTCCTCTGCCGGACGGAGCCGGGGTTGTCCCCCCGCCAGATGCTGATGGGGACTCGCCCCTCGTGCGGGGACCTCATCCCGCCGACGTCAGGCGCAGAGGGAACTTCCAGGAGGTTCGTTGCCATAACTAGCCCCACGGGCGCGACGAGGCTGGGTCCTCAACCGCCGCGCCCAACCGTTCGATTCAATAGGAAAACGGTAGCGTAAGGCGGCCTGAGCCGTCGAGACAGGGGCCTCCACGATCACGTCGGTAAGGTGGACGATGGCCGTCCATGAGCAGCCTGGTCCTCTTGGCTGCGGACACGTTGACTCGGTAGCATCCCTGAACACTTGGAGAGGCAGTGCTCAGGGGCGTGGCCGTGGTTGACCTTTCCAACGCCGTCGCCTTCGCGGAGATCGCCCGGGAGCTGGCGTCCCCCCGCAGCCTGGACGAGACCCTCCAACGGGCGGTCGACTTCGCTGCCCGCACGATCGACGGCTGCGATTCCGCCACGATCTCCTTCGTCCACCGCGGCGGGAAGATCTCCTCGCCGGCGTTCTCCGATCCCTTCGGGAGGGACGCCGACGCGTTGCAGTACGAGGTGGGCGAGGGACCCTGCCTGACCGCGATCCGTGAGCACAAGACTCACCTCGTCGACGACCTCGGGGAGGAGGAACGCTGGCCCAAGTTCCGCGAACGCGCCCTCGAGCTCGGGGTCCGCAGCATGCTCACCTTCCGCCTGTTCCTCGAGCACGACACTTTGGGAGCGCTCAATCTGTACTCGCGTCGCTCCCACGCTTTCGACGACGACGCGGTCACCGTCGGTACGATCTTCGCGTCGCACTCCGCGGTCGCGCTGAAGGCTGCCATCAGCGAAGCCGGACAGGAGGCGGCCATCCAATCGCGTGACGTCATCGGCCAGGCCAAGGGCATCATCATGGAGCGCCAAGGCCTGAGCGCGGACGCGGCTTTCAACCTGCTCCGCGAGATTTCTCAGCGCGAGAACCGCCGCATCCGCGACCTAGCCGATGAGATCGCCCGAACCGGGGAGATCCCCGGGG
>JALZEO010000332.1 GCA_030862025.1 Actinomycetota bacterium
TCTCATGCCGATTCACGCTCGATCCGGCCTGGCCATCACCCACGTTGCAAGACGTCCCCCAGGCCCACGTCTGCTGCGAAAAGGGGTGACAGTGACGACCTGGGCGGGCGCGTCAGAGCACGCCCGCGAGTGGCCCGCCCCGCAATGATTTGTCCTCGGTGACACGACGTTCGTTGTCGCGTACCCGTGGTTCGTAGTGAGTGAAGAAGACTCTCCCCACGAGGTCGCGTCGGCTGCGGACGCCGGTCTTGTCGAAGACGCTCTTCAGGTGTTGCTGCACCGTGTGCGGTGAGACCACAAGCTCGTCGGCGATCTGCGAGGTCGAGCTGCCCTGCAGGACCAGGCTCGTCACCTCCTGCTCACGTGCAGTCAGGCCATACGCCGACATGAGCAGCGATGAGATGCGTGCCGGAGGGGCAGGCTCGATGATGACCGCGACCCGCCGGCAGACGTTGGAAACCAGGGCGGCACCGTGGAGCACCACCCACGTGCCCGACCGTGAGAGCACCCGCGCTACCGCGCCCTCCCCGGGTCGGTCCGGGTTCTCGGCCGTCCGCAGGGCGCGACCCGCCACGGACAGCACCGACGAGGGCAGTTTGCCGGCATCCCAATCGCCGTCTGGGAACTCGGCCAGCCAGCGCTCCACCCCGGCGGTGGTCGACTCGATCTCCCATTTCTCGGACAGGACAATCAGCCCCGGCGCGTCACTTCCCTCGGGGTCGAGCGCCTGGCCGACCAGCAGTGCCCGACGTGCTCCTGCGGCAAGGTGCGGGGCCACCGTCTGGAAAAACCGCAGGTCGTCCGAGTCGAAGAACGGCCTCCCGGTCTCCCGGTAGATGCTGAGCGCGCCCCAGACCTCACCCGTCCTCGTCCGCAGGGACACGACCATCTCCTGATCCGCGCCCAGAGCGAGAAGGCGGTGCCAGCTCGGGCTGGTCGTCGGATCACCCCCGGTCGCCTCGTGCAGCGTCGAGATGCCGGGCATCGAGCGGGCAACGTCGGCGAGTTTGTTGACATCGTCCTCGTAGTACTCGAGTGCGGCCCACTCGGCAGGAAGCTCTGGCATGTAGGGATTGAAATGGCTGGTGACCAGCAGGGAGGCCGGATCCAGGGTGAACCAGCAAGGACCCTGGTAATTCGGGACCGCGGCGTTGATCACCGCGGAGGAATCTTGCCACAACGTGGGGAGATCCTGATGCCGTCGCGCCAGACCGGCGATCCGGTCGAGCGCCCGGTCCCTGGGATATCCGCTCATGGCGATCAATGTAGGGCCGCCGCCCTGACTCGTAGGCAACCTTCTGGAACTGCTCAAACACGAAACTTGGCAGCACAGGTTTGCCTGCGCGTCTGACGAGCTTACGTCGGAATCCCGCGCTGCACGCGTCCGAGGTGGCCTTCGTCGTGGGCGCTCCCAGCGCGACCCTAACGTGGTAGTAGGGCCTGGGAGGTCCGCTTGTTTGTCGCGAGTCACGGGCTCGACCGCCTCCCACCGCGGCGGTTCTGCCTGGCAAACGCGTCTCACGGCCCTGCAAGCTGCCGCTAGCGTAGGCAAGCCTCCATCTCCCCGCCTGCGACGTCCTCGGGCAGGTCGGCGCAACGCTCGAGCAGCGGGGGCCTCCAGGTCGGCGAGTTCACCCACCACCGGGGCTTCGGCGTAGGGGAGCGACCAGCTGGTTGGTGGCCCACAGGCCCAGCGGGGTCAGCCCTACCTCGCCGCGCGGCACCTGGCTCCGCCTCGAGAGGGCTCGACGCGATGTCGCCGAGGAGGCCCTAGCGACCATGGCTAAGGTGGCCGGCAGCAGGATGAGCGGCGGTTCGCAGTGCCGCGACGGAGAGGCGCGACGCAGGCGCTGCACCCGCGGGTCCTCCTGGCCGGTGGCGATCGCGGCGAAGACCCAGACGATCCACGGCGTGGAGAACGGGATGCCATCAGCCCCGGCGGTGACAAGCCCTGCGAGCAGGGTGATGCCGGCGACAGGGACGAGCAGTCGCTGTCCGACCCAGCCACTCAGGCGAGTTCAGCACCACGAGGCTCTCCTGAAACCGCGCGACGGTCCGTTGACGCCGAGGATCACCATGCTGCCCACTCATGGGCGCACCCGACGTCGAGCGTCCCGGCCGGAGGAGAGCCTGGCGTTCCTGCTGTCCAAGGTCGCCGTGCATGCGGGGCGGCGTTTTGCCGAGCGCCTCGCCCCCCCTGGACCTGCACCCTGGCGACGTTGGACAGCTGAGGGCCGCGGCAGGGCTGCCACCCGTCGCAGCAGCAGTTCGCGGAACGGCTGGGGGTGGCGCCGCGCGCTGGTTCGGCCGCTGCGGCGCTTGGCGGAGGCCAGCAGCTGCTGATCGACGTCCACCCGGCCTGGCTCGGGTCGGCCGGCCGGGGTGGACGTCTGAGCGGGGCGATGACGCGTGGGGGCGTCGGCGTGGATGGGGTGAGCGTTAGCCCCTTCGAATAACGGGGCAGCGCCTGAGCCTCACTGCACCACGTCTATGACGACCTTGTTGTTGTCGGTGAAGAAGGCTCGGAAGGGCCGCTGGGTGTCGAGGCCGAGGAACCAGTTCACGTAGCCCTCGTAGTCGCCTGCGAAGACGAGCGGGTCATGGTCGGGCACGGAGCGTGTGAGGGAGCTGCGGCCGTCGTCCCAGTGCATGGCGGCACCCTCGAAGCGGATGCGTAGACGCTCTCTGCCTCCGACCGGAACGGGGTCACCCGAGCCGTCCTGGACCGCCTCGCTGCGGGGGACGTAGCGCACGTCCCAGGCGGGGCGGGCCACCAGCGGCGAGTGGCCCTCGGGGTCGTTGTTGGCGAACTCGAACACGTAGCGGAGGTAGCCGCGGTGGCTGCCCTTGGTGACCGAGACGAGGACCGGATTGCCCTGCTGGGCGGAGGAGACGTCGGACCTGGTGTCCGCCCGGAAAGGCAGCTTCTTGGCTGCCTTGACGGCGAGGGGTGGTTTGGGTGCCTCTCTGGCTGCGGCGCGACCCGACGCCGACGGTTCTTTGACGATGTGGGGGCTGCTTGGTAGGGCTTGCGTTTCTTCGACGGTGGGCAACGCCTCTCCGCCGATTTCCAGGTCGGGCTCAGCCCCGACGTCTATCTCGGGTATTTCCGGGACTGCGCCGGCATCTATCATCGGCTCCCCTCGCGAGCAGCCAGCCATCAGTGCGGCGGCTGCTGCGACGGTGGCCACGAACGCGGACGGGGAGACGGACCTTCTCGTGAACACGACGCTCCTTGCTGTGCGGCTCATGCAAGGGAGTGTCGTCCCGTAATGTAACTGTCACGCAACGATGGGGTCTCTGTTCCGCAACGATCTCAGCCACCCTCACTCGACGAGCACGGAGCGGACCTCTATGATGTCGTAGTCGCGTGAGGAGGACAGAGGGACTGCGTCGAGATCCCCCGTGCCCTGCTGGCCGGGACCGATCCAGGTGTAACTGCCGACCCAGACGGTCTCGACGGTGATCGTGTAGCGGCCCTTGGTCTCGAAGAGGTAGCGGGCGGCGGGGCGGTCCGGGGACCCGGGCGTGGTGCTGGTCAGGGTGGCCCGGTCGCGGCCCGCACCCGGACCCCGAGCGGGGGTGATGCGCCACTGGAAACGGGTGACGGTGACCCGGCCGGTGATGGCGTAGGGCCCGGCATCGGCGGTTACCTCGAGCCCGGGTACGCGTGGGGTTGCGGGATTGCCGTCATGGTCGACGGGTTCGAGTCCGCGCGTCCGCTCGGGCTGGTCCTCGACCGCGTCGTGGAGCAGCGCCGTGATGGCTTC
>JALZEO010000285.1 GCA_030862025.1 Actinomycetota bacterium
CGCCCCGGGCATGCTCGCCGGGGCGTCGACCGCCAGTTGCGTGCGCGTCGATGACCCAACGGTGAGCGCCGCCTGCCGCCTCCGGCCTCTTGTCTGGTCGTCTGTCTGATCCTGGAGGCCGAGAGGAAAGCGTCCAGAGGAGGAACGACGATGGGCACGTGGACGCGCCTGACTGCCCCAGTGCTCGCGCTCGGCTTCGCTCTTGCCGCCTGCGGCGGGGGAGACAGAGGGGCGCCAGGAACGACGGAAGAACCAACCGAGCCCGCCCCGGCGGTAAAGCCCGCAGCCGACGCGAAGCTCGACCTCGGTTACATCCTGCCCGAGACCGGACCTCTCGCTTTCCTTGGCCCCCCGATGATCCAAGGGGTGCGCCTCGCCGTCGAGGACCTGAACCGGGCAGGCGGGGTGCTCGGTCAGAAGGTGACCCTGGCTACAGGCGATGAGGCCGGTGACGCCGCACGCGTGAGGGAGGCGGCGGCCCGCCAGCTCAACCAAGGTGTCGACGCGGTGGTAGGTGCCGGGGCGTCCGGCATGTCCCAGGAGATCATCCAGACGCTGCGCGACAACAACATCGTCCAGTGCTCACCCTCCAACACCTCCCCGGTGTTCTCGACGCAGCAGAATGCCGACTTCTACTTCCGCACCGTACTCCCGGACGATGCCGTCGTTGCCCCGATCATCGCAAATCAACTCGTCTCCGATGGCGCACAGAAGGTCGTCTTGCTCGGACGCGCCGACGACTACGGCCGGGCACTGTCGAACCTCATCGCCGAGCAGCTGAGGACATCAGGCGCGGACGTCCCGCCGCCGATCATTTACGACCCGAAGGCCACAACTTTCACCGCCGAGGTCCAGCAGGCCACTAGCCAACGACCGGGTGCGGCCGTACTGGCCTCCTTCGACGAAGGAGTACAGCTCATCAAGGGGCTGCTCGAGTCGGGGATGACTCCGAGCAGGCTGTACGGCGGTGACGGATTGTTTGCGCCGTCACTGCCCGAAAAGGTGGACCCGTCGAACCGGAACGTGATCGACGGGATGACGGTGTTCGCCGCCAGTGGTGGGCGACAGTTCAACGAGCGGCTGAATCAGGTCCTGCCTCCGAACGAACAGGGCAACTTCATCTACGGGGGCCAGTCGTACGACTGCGCCGTGCTCATCGCACTCGCAGCCGAAGCGGCCCGCAGCGCCGACCCCGCAGTTTTCATGCCGAGGATGATGGACGTCTCCCGGGAGGGTCGGCCCTGCTCGTCCTTCCAGGAGTGCAAGACGCTGCTCGGACAGGGAGCTGACATCGACTACCAGGGCGTGAGCGGGCCAGTCGACTTCGACGAAGTCGGCGATCCGACCTTCGGCCGCATCGCGATCGCCAAGTTCCAGAACGGCGGCCAGCTCGCCACCATCGCCGAGCGCGAGGTCAACCTCGCCGAGATCAAACGGTAGGCACTGCCCTCACTCAGCCCGAGCGAGCGTCCCGAGGTAGAGGTCGACCACCTTTGGGTCGTGCAACAGATCCTGTCCCGTGCCGGTGTGGGCGTTGCGGCCCTGGTCGAGCACGTAGGCTCGATGACAGATTTGCAAGCAGCGGCGGGCGTTCTGCTCGACTATGACGATGGACGCACCTGCTGCATTGATCTCGCGAACCCAACCGAAAGCCTCGTCCTGGTTGGCGGGTGCCAGTCCAGCGGAGGGCTCGTCGAGCAACAGCACGGCAGGTTCCATCATGACGGTGCGCGCCATGGCCACCATGCGGCGCTCCCCGCCGGAGAGGGACCCGGCAAGTTGATTGCGTCGCTCAGCCAGCAGCGGGAAGATCTCGCGGACAACTCCGAAACGTTCCTCCCACCGTCGGGGTTGCAGGTAGATCCCCATCTCCAGGTTTTCCTGCACGGTGAGACTCGCGAAGACGTTGCGGTCCTGCGGCACGTAGCCAACGCCACGCGAAACGAGGGCGTGGGCAGGCAGGCCCGTGATCTCCTCGCCGGCGAGCCGCACGACGCCGGAAGCCACTGGCACGAGGCCGAAGATGGCCTTCAACAGGGTGGACTTTCCGGCCCCATTCGGGCCGATCACCCCGACGATCTCGCCGGCTCGAAGCTCGAGGCTGCAGCCGCTCAAGATGTTGACGCCAGCGACGTAGCCGGCATGGAGGCCGTCGGCCACGAGCAGCGTCTCTGGCGTGTGGCCGGCACTCACCTCAGCTCCTCGCCTCGGGCTCGTCATGGTGCGTGCCGAGGTAGGCGTCGATGACCGCCGGGTTCGACCCGATGACGGAGGGGGGAGCCTCCGCGATGACTCGTCCTTGGGCCAGGCATACGACCCAGTCGCTGATCTCCATCACGACATCCATGTCGTGCTCGACGAAGAGGACGCTCATCCCCTGATCGCGAAGGTCGTTGATGTGGCCGAGCAGGGATTGGGCCAGTGCGGGATTCACGCCGGCCATAGGCTCGTCGAGCATGAGCAGCTTCGGGTCGGACATGAGCGCTCGGGCCATCTCGAGCAGCTTGCGCTGACCTCCTGACAGCGCCCCCGCGAACTCGTCGCGCATGTGGTCGAGCTGGAAGCGCCGGAGCAGCTCCATGGCGCGGGCCTCGACCTGGCGCTCCTGGCGCCTCCAGAGCGGTCGGACGAGTGCGGAGAAGAATCGCTCCCCAGCCCTGTTGGAGGCACCGAGCATCATGTTCTCGAGCACGGTCATCCGAGGCAGCGCCTTTGTCAGCTGGAAGGTCCGCACCATGCCGTACTGGGCCACGCGATGGGCGGAGACACCGGCGAGCGCATGTCCGTCGAAACTCCACCTTCCTCTGTCGGGTCGGTCGAATCCCGTGAGAAGGTTGAAGAGCGTGGTCTTGCCGGCACCATTCGGACCGATGAGCGCGGTGATCGCGCCGGCCTGGACCTCGAGGTATTCCACGTCGACGGCGATGAGCCCACCGAACGTGCGCCGCACGTCGCGGACGACGAGGATCGGATCGGCCTTTTCCGCGCCCGGTTCAGCTGGGACACCCTCGAGACGTCGGTCAGGGGCGAGATGGGGCGGGAAAGCGCTCTTGCCTTGCCCTGGGATGGCCCGCAGGCCCGGCGGGTGGGGAGATGGAAGACCGCGGGAGGGCAAAGATGCGGGGTCAGACATCGAGCAGCATCTCCCGTCGGTCACCGAACATCCCCTGCGGCCGGAACACCATGAGCAGCACAAGGCCGATCCCTACGAGTATGAGGCTGACCGCACCGATGTTTGTCGCCACAACGGGTAGCAACCCGACCTGGGATGCCTGGCGGAGCGCAGAATCGGTGCCGGCGATGAGGAACCAGAAGAGGATCGAGCCGGCGATGGGGCCGACCTTCGTTGCCGTCCCCCCGAGGATCAGGATGGTGTAAGCGAAGAACGTGACATCCGGCTGGTAGGTGTCCGCGTTCACAGACGAGGTTGAGATCGCGAACATCACGCCTGCTAGCGCGCCCAGCAGACCACCGACGACGAGACTCTGCAACTTGTAGGCAAAGACGTTCTTTCCGAGGCTGCGTGCGGCGTCCTCGTCCTCCCGGATCGAACGTACGACCCGACCCCAAGGGCTGCGAGCCAGCAACGCGACCAGGACGGTGGCGAGCCCGACGAGGATCCACGTGACGAGGAGCGCCCACAGCGACTGGTGGGGGAAGGTGAGCAGGCCGACCCCGTAGCGTCCGCGGGGGATCGGGTTGAGGTCGTAGAAGGTGTTCGCGACTGCTTGGAGGCCGAATACTCCGCCGGTGATGGGCTCGAGCGGCGCGGAGCGGACCAGGAGTCGGAGGATTTCCGCGGCCGCGATCGTCGTGATCGCGAAGTAGTCCGCCCGTTGGCGCAGTGTCGGGTAGCCGAGTGCGAGCGCGA
>JALZEO010000013.1 GCA_030862025.1 Actinomycetota bacterium
GTGACAAACCCGTCGGGGACTACTGCAACCAGTAGTCGCCAAGCACATCCGGGGATCCGGGGGGCCGTCAGTCACTTTGGCGGCCCCCCAACTCTCTTCTACCCTTGCAGCAGCCGCAGCGACTCGGCGATCTGGTCGAAGACGGGTGCGAGGCGCGGAAACTCCTCGAGCGGCAGGGCCTGGAAGACGAGAATGATTATGCGATCGCCCTTGGCCAGGAAGTAGTGGGCATGCGCGCCCGTCTGTCCGGTCTGTGCGTCCTGGAACGAGTAGAAGTAGTAGTAGCCGGGTAGGCCCGCCAGTTCGATCTGCCTCGGCTCGGCCAAGAGTTTCACGCCGGCGCCCGAGGTCACCATCTGATCGGTGAGCTGCCTCATCTCGGGAATCTTCTCCGGTGGGATGGGCTCGCCGAGCGCGATCGTACGCAGGAGAAACGATTCCTGAGGGCTTCCGGCCGCGAGCAGGAGGACCTGGGGATCCTGGGGACGCGGGATCCTCCTCCAGTTCGCAGGGTGGGAGATGGCGATACCGAGGGGGTCGTGACGGAATTCGACGAATCCGGCCTGGTTTGCGGGCGCCTCGGGTCCCGTTGCTCCATTGACGGGTTCGCGGGCGCCATCGTCATCTCCGACATCGCGGCCGGCCGGGGCCTCAGCGGTCGGAGGCTGCTTGCGTCCCATCAACCGCTGACCGGCAAATGCCCCGGCCGCGACGATGACGACGGCAAGCACCACGCCCACCACGACGACCAACCACTTTCGACGTACGCGCATACCCGCTCCCGGTCCACTGTTCGGACGTTCCTCGGACATCGAGGACGTCCCCCTGTACGCCCGATCGTCCTTCCCGGGCGCAGCGCGTTCAGCTTAGACTTGTGTGGTAAGCACATCTACCAGGCTGCTTGCGGCTGACACTGGTGAAGCTGCTGCAGGAGGTGACTCGTGCCTTCACCCGCACCAATCCTGCTGGCCGAGCACGAATTCGGCGAGCCACACATGATGCAATGGTATGTCGGCCTCGCGCTCTTCTTCATCGTGGTCGTCGTCGTCGTCATCATCGCCGCCACGATTCTCATACTCGCACAACGGATCGCTCGTCAGGCGCAGGAGGGAACACGCGCCCTTCACGCCGCCCGTATGGCCACCCTGCCGACTTGGGAATTGCAAACGACCAACCAAACTGCTCGAACGATCCTCGACAACGCTCGAAGAGCCCGACAGGAACTGGAGCACAAATGGTCCTCACGCAGATAGTGCCCATTCTTGCGCTCGCCCCCGAGGAGGTCAGCGCGTGGCAGATTGCGCTGGGGATCGGGGGCGTCGTGCTGGTCGCGGTGATCGCGCTCCTGGGCCTGCTCCTGAGCTTCGTCAACCAGATCGACAGGGGCGTGAAGGTCCTGTGGGACACCGCAACGCGTTTCGCTGCGAACACCGCAACCCTGTGGCAACTCGACGCGGTCGCAGTGACCTTGGAGGAGATCCGCGACGAGGCGCGTCTCCACGACGAACTATTGGGGCAGCGATGAGCACAACGACGTTAGTGATCCTCACCGTGACCGAGGTTGTCCTTCTCGTGGTCGTCTTGGCGCTCTACCTCATCATCATCACAAAGCGCCTCCGCTCGGTCGTCTCCACCCTGGGGCAGGTGGCGTTCGGGGTTCGAGCAGTCGAGCAACAGGTGGGCCAGATCAGCCCTGGCGTGACACGGATCAATCGCACACTCAACGAAATCGGCGGTGTTGTCTCGAGCGTCAGCCGCAAGGCCGACCGCGTCGCCGGGCGGGGCTGACACGCGGCCTCCCAAGGGAGAAACAGGAGGAGCAGATGATCTGGCTGTGGTGGATCGGCAATCTCGTGTTCTTGTTCGTCATCATTCCCGTCGTCGTGCTGATCCTGCACTGGCTCCTTCGAACCGTGATCGTGATCGGAAGGTACACCGACGACATTCTCGAGCACGGAGTAGCTGCCATCGGCCAACTCGACGCCGTGGAGGGGTTGGTGGAGACGCGAGAGTCCGCCACCCGGGTCTCTTCTGACCTCCAGCGCTACGGCGCTGCTCTGAGCCGGATCCTGTAGGAGGAGCGGTCATGCAACCGGTCGCCATCGTCACCATCATCGGCACGGTCCTCACCGTGGCGGCGCTCGCCGTCTACCTGATCTCGGTCGCGGTCATCCTGAAAGGCGTGAACTTCAAGCTCGGTACGGTCATCGCCGGGCTGTGGTCCATCAGCAACCAGACGGAGCAGCTCGGATCGCTCATTACCGCAACCAACAATGAACTGAGGGACGCGAACGAAGCGTTGCAGAATGCGCTCTTCCGGGAGCACGGAGAGGAGCGTGCGACCACAGTCCGCTAGCCTGCACTCTAGGGGCCGTAGAAGCGTTCGCCAGCTTCTTTCCAGGTCCCGAGAAAGGAGATGACCGTGCCCGAATTCCGCTGAAGGGACGCTGGAGCTACCTGCAGCGGACACTTCAAGGCGGGCTCCGATCAGGAGCTCGTCGAGGAGGTCTCTAAGCATCTGCGCGACAAGCACGGGGTGAAGAACGTCTCGAAGACACTGCAGAATTTCGTGCTGAAGGTCTCGAAGAACAGCAGGTAGCGTGGTCCCTCGTGGAGGGGCCGGCCGTCCCCCTAGTCCAGCAAAGGCCGCGCCGGATGACTTCTGGCGCGGCCTCTCTCCTGTTCAGAGGGCTTCCTCGAGAAGTCCGAGGTGATGCGGGCGGATAGCCACCCGGCGCCCGCGGTCCGTCTTGAGGACTAGGGCCCCGTCGGCGACGCAGTCAACAGCCACCCCCACGACCTGCGGACCGCCCGGGCCCATCGGAATCAGTCGCGCCCGCACACGCCTCCCCAAGGTTGCACAGCGGGGCAGGTAGTCGCCGAGCACCGCGTCCGGCGTGCTGTGGTAGCGCTCCTCGATCGCAGCGATGAGCCGGGCCAAGAGCGGCGCTCGGGCGGGACGCGCCGCGACCACCAGCGCAGTCACCACCGCCCAG
>JALZEO010000035.1 GCA_030862025.1 Actinomycetota bacterium
CGGTCGTGTCGAGCAGCTTGGCCCACACGCGCTCATCGAGTACGTCCGGCAGGGTGAAGTCGAGAGACTCCTCGGAAGCGTTGAACACCACGTAGAAGTCGTCGTCGATGATGCGTTCGCCACGAGACCCCGGCGTGGGAATGCCCTGACCGTTGAGAAACACTCCGAGTGATTTCGCGGATCCAACCTCCCAGTCCTCGTCCCTCATCTCGGAGCCGTCCGGACGAAACCAGCCGATATCGCTGAGTTCGGTGCCTCGAATGGAACGGCCGACGAACCAGCGGCGCCGGCGGAAAACCGGATGTTGATAGCGCAGGGCAATCAGCCGACGCGTGAACTCGAGTAGTTCCTCGTCGAGCTTGTCCCACTCATACCACGAGATCTCGTTGTCCTGGCAGTACGCGTTGTTGTTGCCGTACTGCGTCCGACCAAGCTCATCGCCGCCGAGCAGCATCGGCACGCCCTGGGAGAGGAAGAGCGTCGTGAGAAAGTTGCGCTGCTGCTTCGCGCGACAGGCCAGCACGTTCGGATCGTCGGAGGGTCCTTCCACTCCGCAGTTCCAGGACCGGTTGTGGCTCTCACCGTCGAGGTTGTTCTCCCTGTTCGCCTCGTTGTGCTTCACGTTGTAGGAGACGAGGTCACGCAGCGGGAAGCCGTCGTGTGCGGTCACGAAATTGATGCTCGCGTTCGGACGTCGCGTCTCCCAGGCGTAGAGGTCGGAGCTGCCGGTGAAGCGGTTTGCGAACTCACCGAGCGTCGCCTCCTCACCCCGCCAGTAAGCGCGGACCGTGTCGCGGTACTTGCCGTTCCACTCCGACCACAGCGGCGGAAAGCTGCCGACCTGATAGCCGCCCTCACCCACATCCCACGGTTCGGCGATGAGCTTGACCTGGCTGATGACGGGGTCCTGCTGGATGATGTCGAAGAAGGCCGATAGCCGGTCAACGTCGTGCAGTTCGCGGGCAAGGGTAGCCGCGAGGTCGAACCGGAAGCCGTCGACGTGCATCTCGAGCACCCAATAGCGCAGTGAGTCCATCACCAACTGCAGGACGTGGGGGTGCCGCATATTCATGCTGTTGCCCGTGCCCGTGTAATCCATGTAGTAGCGCTTGTCATGCTCTACAAGGCGGTAGTAGGCCGCGTTGTCGATCCCACGAAACGAGAGGGTAGGACCAAGATGATTGCCCTCGGCCGTGTGGTTATAGACGACGTCAAGCAGGATCTCTATGCCCTCCTCGTGGAGGACCTTCACCATCTGCTTGAACTCTTGCACCTGCCTGCCGAGGCTGGCACTGCTCGCATACTCGTTGTGAGGAGCGAAATACCCGATGGAGTCATATCCCCAATAGTTGCGCAGGCCGTGTTCGAGCAGTCGATTCGAGTGGATGAACTGGTGTACGGGGAAAAGTTCGATCGCGGTGACGCCGAGCCTCTTCAGATGGTTGATGACAGGCTCGGTGGTCAACGCGCTGTAGGTTCCGCGCAGATCCTCGGGGATGTCGGAACGTAGGTAGGTGAGTCCCTTCACGTGCGTCTCGTAGATGACGGTCTCGTGCCATGGAGTGTTGGGGTGGCGGTCGTTCCCCCAGTCGAAGAACGGGTTGATCACGAGACCCTTCGGTACGAGCGGGGCGCTGTCCTCGTGGTTTGGCGCTCCATCGGGGTCTCCGAAGCGGTAGCCGAAGACTGCCTCCTCCCACTCGACATGTCCCTCGATCGACTTCGCATAGGGGTCGATGAGGAGCTTGCTGGGGTTGCAACGGTGGCCCTCTTCCGGTCGGAAAGGGCCGTGCACGCGGTAGCCGTACCGCTGGCCAGGACCAATGTCTGGTAAGTAAGCGTGCCAGATGAACCCGTCGACCTCGGGGAGGTCGACCCGGGCCTCGCTGCCCTGCTGGTCGAACAGGCACAGCTCGACACGAGTGGCTGCCTCGGAGAAGAGCGAGAAGTTCGTGCCCACTCCGCCATAGGTAGCTCCGAGCGGGTAGGCAGAGCCGGGCCAGACGCGAATGGTCAACGATTCGTCCTTGCTCCGCGGGAGCGGCAGTCTAGGAGCGAGGTCACAGCTGCCGCTCGTTGATCCTGCTGTGGAGAACGAGTCGGTCTCCCTTACCTGCTCGAAGACGGGCGCGGCCTGGACGGGCGGCTCCAGGACCGCAACGAAAGGCGGGAGAGACAGATCGGTGGGAAACAACGGCCCACAGATGTGGCCATCCTCTTGACGTCGCGTCCAGAACGGCGCTGACTTCTCTCACCAGGACCGAGGGGGAGGAAGTGGAGGCATCAAACCAGGTCACCTCACCGGAGCTGTCGGAAGTACGTGAGCGACGACGCCGGCTCCGCAACGTCGCCCTGCAACTCGAGGAGGCGCTCGCCCTCGCGGCAGGAAGGCAGATCGAGTGGCGTGACACCGTCGCGACCGCTCTCGCTCGGCTTCAGGACACCCTCGATGACCACATCGCCCGCACGGAAGGGTCGGGTGGCCTCTTCGCCCAGATCCGGGACGACGAGCCCCGGCTTGTATCACGTGTGGCGAAGCTCGGTGAGGAACACGAGCGACTGAGGGCAAGGGTCGACGAGCTGCTCGCCCGCTTGCGGGGGAAGGTCCCCGACGTCGAGGATGTGGCCGAGATCCGGGAGGCCGGCCTGCTACTGCTCGGCCTCGTCGTGCGTCACCGCCAACGAGGCTCGGACCTGCTCTACGAGGCCTACTCAGTTGACGTTTCAGCCATGGACTGAGCTCGGGAGCTAAGGGGCTGCCTGCGGCTCCTGCGCCCGGGGTCGACTCATCGTGACAGAAAGGCCGCCGCTAGCGCGTCTGAGGCGCTAGCGCGGCGGGAGGTCGCCGTGACCGCAGTCGCTCAAAGACCTCCGCCACCGCCAGGGCCGGGACAGACTCGAGCGCGAGCCGTAGGAGTTGATCACGCTCGAAATCCGTGTATCCGTTGCCCGCTGCCATGACGACGCCCTGAAGGGCCTGACCATTTCGCAGGGCCGCCGCGATCAGCGTGTCTCCACGTATGCCCGGAATCCCTGCCGCTGGGTGTTGCATGGGGTCGAGGCATGACACGAGCACCGCGTCGAGATTCGTCTCGAACGACAGGAACAACGATTGGTCGAAGGGTACGCGCTCGTCGCTCTCGAGGCGTCGCGAGGCGAGCGCCGCGTAGCCTCCGTCCTCCTCGGGAACCCACACGACCGAGACGAGCGGGCCCAGGTTGCCCTCCACCATGTCCAGTAGCCGCCCGGCCACAGCACGTCGATCGACGACCTCGGGGACACGATCGAGGAAGCGCTCGAGCTGCGCGGTTTCCTCGAGCAGGCTGCTGGTCCACTCGGTCCTCGCCCGTCCCTCGGGGTCGAGCGGTTCAGCCTCGCGCATGCGGAACTCGACCCGTCCCACGGGGCGATCACCCGACGGGCCCGAGGGTACGGTTACGGCCGGACCGGCCGATGCTGCCAGTTCCATGCCGCCGCCGTCCCCGTCGGCGGCAGTCCTTGCGCCCACCCTCGTCCCGGACCACTCCTTGCGTCCATGGGCGGCGATCATGAGCTCCTCGAGACGTGCGTCGAGCTCATCGAGCGTGAAGGGACGTACGAGCACGCTCGCATTGCGTGCCAGTTGAACGGCCAGCTCGATGGGGTTCTCGTCCCCCACCACCAGACAGGGTGCGCTCACCCCGGAGCGAATGACGTCGCTCGCACCGACCAGGCCCCGCCTCGTGGTTCCGAGGTCAACGAGCGCGACTTGGAAGGAGAGGTCCTGCCCCCCCAGCTGCTCGATCGAGTCGACCGCGACGACGTCGTGTTCAAGGGGCAGCTGCGAAAGGGCGAAGGCAAAGGATGCATCCTCGGTCAACGCGAGTATGCGCATCTCGGTCACAAGCTCCCTTCCGTGGTCTCAAGGGGCAGCACGAATCGGCGACCGAGCAGATGCTCGATGAGCCAGGCGAGCGCGAAATCCGGCGCGGCACGAGAGGAGAGGAAAGCCAGCCGATCGCGATCGGTGACGCTGAAACCCGTACCGGTCGCGACGACGATACCGACCAGCGTCTGGTCGAGTCGCACTGCGCTGGCGACGAGACTCTCGCCGAGTAGACCGGGAATCCCCGAGACCGGGCGCTGCGAGACGTCGAGGGGTGAGATAAGCACCGCGTCGACATCGGTCCTGAACGACAGGAACAGGGACTGTTCCTGCGGCACGCGGATGCCGACTGTGGCGTCGAGGCCGCGGGTCGCATAGGCCTCGTAGGTCTTGTCCTCCCGCGGCACCCACACGGTCGTAGCGTCAGGACGCAGTTCCCGTTCGATCTCCTCGGCGACGCGGTCCGCGAGCATGCGGCGGTCGAGGAGCTCCGGTCGCTCGTCCACCATCGCTTCGAGCTCTTCCATGAGAGCCCGCAGCCGCCGCAAGGCCGACGTCAACGGCAGATCGACAGGGTCGGCGACCACGTTCCCGCTGCGAAAGCGCGGGTGAATCTGCGGCTTCTGGCGCTGCACGTGGCTGTCGTTCCCAGCGCCGCTCGGGTCAGGGCGGGGATGCCGGGGAGCGGCCGACTCTGCTGCCAGCTGCGCCTCGATCACGTCCTTCCCGGCTCGCTCGGCAACCCCATCCGTCGGCGGCACCGCGGCGAGGAACCCGCGGTAGGAAGATGCGACGCCCCCGGCGGCCGTGACCACCTCCGCCTCCTCCTTGTGTATGAGGCGCCCCAGCAGGCCGCCACCGAATCGACTTGTCGAACGCTCCTCGAACGGCAGGTCGGACTCCCCCGGCGGTTGCCGTGCCAAGGCGGACAAACGCTCGTCGAGCTGCTCGAGCGAGAAAGGCCGCACG
>JALZEO010000048.1 GCA_030862025.1 Actinomycetota bacterium
GTCGTGGACGTCCCAGCCGAGTGGTGCCCGCGCCGCCCACACCTCCTCGAAGTACTCGAACCCCTCGATGCTGCGGGCTGCCATGGTGTGGAGCGGTCCGGCAGCGACGAGGTTGACCCGCACACGATCGGGACCGAGCTCACGGGCGAGGTAACGGGCGCACGACTCGAGGCCGGCTTTTGCGACGCCCATCCAGTCGTAGGAGGGCCAGGCGACCGTCGCGTCGAAGTCCAACCCCACGATGGCGCCGCCCCCCCGCCCCCGAAACAGCGGGGAGAGCCCGGCACTGAGCGCCGCGAGCGAATACGTGGATACGTGAAATGCCGTGGCGACGTCTTCCCATGGTGCCTGCAGGAAGCCGCCCCCAAGGCAGGAGGACGGGGCGTAAGCGACAGCATGGAGCAAGCCGTCGAGCGCGCCCCAACGCGAGTCGAGCTCTTTCGCGACTGCCTCGATCTGAACCGGTTCCGTCACGTCGAGCTCGAGCACATCCGGGGGGTCCGGGAGACGCTTCGCGGTCCGCTCGGTGAGGCGTCGAGCCTTCCCGAAGCCGGTGAGGATGATCTCCGCCCCTTCCTCCTGGGCAAGACGGGCAACGTGGAAGGCGATCGAACGGGGGTCGAGGACGCCGGTAATGAGCAGGCGCTTGCTGTCAAGCAGCACGACGGGTCAATCCTCCTTCTGGGCAGCCGGGCGGGTTGGCTCCCGCCCGCCTCCGGTCCGCCCGTGGTCCTGCAGCGGGTCGGCGATGACCAGCGCGACGGCGATCCCGCCGTCGTGAGCCAACGACAGGCTCGCGGTGGCCCGCACGCCTCGTACCCACAGGGTTGGCGCCCCGTCGCTCGCCGTGCGAACCTCGACGTCCCTCCAGGCAAGCACCGTGTCGAGGGCCTTGCGAGCCGCCTCCTTGGCAGCGAAGCGGGCCGCGAGCCGAGCCGCCGCGGTCGCGGAGGTGAGGCTGACACCCCCTCTGAGGCTGTCGGAGATCTCGCGGTCGGTGAAGACGCGGGCGAGGAAACCGCGCCGGCGGGCGAGCAGGGCCGATACGCGCTCGACTGCCACCACGTCGACACCGGCCTTCATGGCTGTCACTGCGGCAGGTTGTCGTGGACGAAGCCGGGCCGGCGTGCACCCCGCAGCCCTCGTAGTAGGGCGACGAGCGCTGGGCGTGTCTCCTCCGGCGTGATGATCTCGTCGACGCTGCCCTGCCGAGCTGCCAGCGACACGTCCATGGCCTCGTCACGGTAGCGCTCGGCGAGCCCCTCCCGCGCCGACGGGTCACGCTCGACCTGTCGCCGGAAAATGACATCCACTGCTCCCTCCGCACCCATGACCGCCAGCTCGCTGTCTGGCCAGGCGAGAACGGCGTCCGCACCGAGAGCGCGTGAGTTCATGACGATATAGGCGCCCCCGAACGCCTTCCGGAGCACGACCGTCACGCGTGGCACGGTCGCGCTGGCGAAGGCATGGAGCAGCTTCGCGCCCTTGCGGATAACCCCGCCCGACTCCTGCGCGGTGCCCGGAAGGAAGCCGGGCACATCCACGAGCACGACCAGCGGAATCCCGAAAGCGTCGCAGAAGCGCACGAAGCGGGCACCCTTCTCGCTCGCCTGCAGGTCGAGACAGCCGGCCAGCCAGGCGGCTTGGCTGGCCACGATCCCGACCGTCTGGCCGTCGATACGAGCGAACCCGACGACAAGACTGCGGGCCCAACCCTCCTGCACCTCGAGAAGGCGGCCGGCGTCGACGAGGCCGGCCACGACCTCCCGGACGTCGTAGGGCTGGCGGCGATCGGCCGGTACGACCGAGCCGAGGTCGATTTCGGGCGGGTCGGCAGGCGGTACCGACGGTGGCCGGTCCTCACACGAGCTCGGTAGGTAGGAGAGCAGGTCACGGACGAGCGCGAAGGCGGCCTGATCGTCTTCGGCGACGAAGTGGGCGCAGCCGCTGCGCTCAGCATGGACAACCGGCCCGCCGAGGGCAAGGGCGTCCACATCCTCGTACGTCACGGCCTTCACGACGCGCGGTCCGGTGAGGAACATGTATGCGTCGCGGCGCATCACCACGAAATCCATCAGAGCAGGGGAGTACACAGCTCCGCCCGCGCACGGTCCGAGCACGAGAGCGACCTGGGGAACCCGCCCGGATGCGCGCACGTTCGCGCGGAACACCTGGCCGTAGCCGTCGAGCGCCGCCACGCCCTCCTGGATGCGGGCTCCACCCGAATCGTGCACGCCGACCACGGGAGCGCCGCCACGCGCGGCGGTGGAGATCGTCCGTGCGATCTTGTCGGCATGCGCCTCCCCGAGGGACCCTCCGAGGACCCCGCGATCCTGCGCGTAGACGTAGACGGCTCCGCCGCCGATCGTCGCTGTGCCTGCCACGACGCCATCGCCGTCGGGTCGCCGCAGGTCGAGGCCGAACCCTGTCGCCCGGTGATGGCGAGCGGAGCCGAGCTCGAGAAAGCTGCCGCGATCGACGAGCAGGTCGATACGTGCCCGTGCTCCGTCCCCAGGTCGTAGAGCGGTCGGGTCGACGCCCGGAACGTCAGCGGTGATCGGATTCGTCAAGGGCCTTCCCACCCCCCCGGGCCTGTGGCCCACCCCGGCCCCGCCTCAGGCCGCGGCGAAGAGCAACGCTTCATTTTGACCGCCGAAGCCGAACGAGTTGCTGAGCGCCACGCGAACCTGTCCGGGCCGCGGCTCACCGTGGACGACGTCGAGATCTACCGCATCATCGAGCCGGTTGAGGTTCGCGGTCGGCGGCACGATGCCGTCACGGATGGCGAGCACGGCAAACGCGGCCTCGACCCCGCCTGCCGCACCCAGGAGGTGCCCGGTGACCCCCTTCGTCGAGGTGACGGTGAGACCGTCGGCGGCGGATCCGAATAGCTTGCGGACCGCGAGTGCCTCGGCACGGTCGTTCAGGGGAGTAGAGGTGCCGTGGGCGTTGATGTGGTCGACGTCGCCAGCGTCGAGCCCCGCATCGGCCAGGGCGCGTGACATGGCGAGCACCGCGCCCGCCCCGTCCTCCGGCGGGGCGGTCTGATGGTGGGCGTCGGCGGAGGAGCCGGCGCCGGCGAGCACGGCGAGCGGCAAAGCCCCGCGCGCCCGAGCGTCTGCGGCGCGCTCGAGCACGAGGACACCGGACCCTTCCCCCAGCACGAACCCGTCGCGCTCGGCGTCGAAGGGCCGCGATGCGGTGCGGTCGTTACGGCGAGACAGCGCGCCCATCTGCGCGAAGGCCGCTGCTGACAAGGGCGTGATGCCGGCTTCAACCCCGCCCGCCAACATGATGTCGGCGGTTCCGGAGCGCAACAGGTCGCGGGCGACGTGGAGAGCGGTCGCCCCTGCCGCGCAGGCGGTGTTGACGGCGAAGTTGGGCCCATGCGTGCCGAACTCGATGGCGAGCTGACCGGGGGCCATGTTCGACAGCAGCTTCGGTATGAGCAGCGGACTGACTCGCCGTCCCTGGATGAAGTTGGCGTGTTGCTCCTCCCAGGAGATTACGCCGCCGATACCGCATCCCAGGACGATGCCGACGCGGCCGTTGAGTTCCGCATCCGCCTCGTCGCCGAGCTTCAACCCTGCCGACTCGACCGCCTCGCGCCCGGCGAGGAGCGCGAGGTGGACGTAGCGGTCAAGGCGCCTCGACGCTCCCCGCCCGAGCTCGGCGTCTGCATTGAAGGCCGGCACCCGGCACGAGATCGTCACCGGGATTCCGGCAGCCTCGAGTTCTGGGTCGGGCCCGGCTGCGGGGGCACCGGCAAGCACTCCCGCCCACGACTCCTCGGTTCCTCGCCCCGCCGGGGTTACCAGCCCGACGCCGGTGACGACGATGGGCTCCCCACCCGCAGCCGAGCCGCCCCGCAGGGTCGCGCCAGGCTCGTTGAGCCGCTCCTTCCTCACGCGGATACCCCGGACTTCTCAGCGATGAGGTCAACGGCGTCCCGAACGGTGCGGATCCGCTCGACCTCCTCGTCCTCGATCTTCACGCCGAGCTCCTCCTCAATGGCGAGGGTGAGTTCGACGAGGTCGAGCGAGTCGAGCTCGAGCGATTCGAACGTGGCGTCCGGGGACACCTCATCGGCCGGTACCTGGAAGGTCTCGATGAGGATGCGCTCGACGCTGGCGTAGATGTTCTGGTCCATGCTTTCTCCTCCTGGAAGAGCTCAGATGGCGGTGCCGCCGTCGACGGGCAACACGACACCGGTGATTGGCGCCGCCTCCTCTGAGGTGAGGAAGCGGATTGCGGCTGCCACTTCATCGGTCGTGACGGCACGACCGAGTGGGGACCCGTCGACGTAGTGGGCGCGGACTTCGTCCGGCATGGTGGCGGTCATGCTTGTCTCGACGTAACCGGGCGCGACCGCATTCACGGTGATGCCCTTGCGCGCGACCTCGCGGGCGAGGGACTTCGTGAGTCCAATGAGACCGGCCTTCGCGGCTGCGTAGGCCGTCTGGCCCGCGTTGCCCCGAAGCCCGACCACCGAGGTGACGAGGACGATGCGGCCGGCACGAGCGCGGAGCATGGGGCGCAGAGCGCCCCGGCAAGCGAGGTAGGCGCCGCGCAGGTTGACGTCGATCGTGCGGTCCCAGCGCTCCGGCTCGAGCCGTAGGAGCAGGTCGTCATCGGCGATTCCTGCGGCGTGGACGAGCACCCGTAGCCGGCCGAGCTCCCCGGCCCGGTCCACGGCCGCACGCACCTGGTCGGGCTTGGTCACGTCACACGCGACCGCCTCGGCCGGTCCGGCGCAAGAGGCGGCGACCTTCGCTCCCGTCGCTCCGTCCCGTGCGAAGCCCACGAGGACCGTCGTGCCGGCAGTCGAAAGCGCGCGGCACGTGGCCGCACCGATCCCCCCGCTGCCGCCGGTCACGAGCGCGACGAGATCGCTCATCCTGCAGGCTCCTCGGCTGCCGCCCAGGTCAGCAGACACGAGCCCCAGGTCAAGCCCGCCCCGAACGACGTCAGCAGGACACGGGTTCCGGGTTGTAGACGGCCCGCTGTGCGGGCCTCCTCGAGCGCGATCGGGATCGACGCTGCCGAGGTGTTGCCGTAGCGCTCGACGCA
>JALZEO010000050.1 GCA_030862025.1 Actinomycetota bacterium
GTCTAAGGTCGCCTCGCTCCGGCGCCGCCGCCGGCGAGTTCGCCCGTAGCGGTCCCGGTCACAGCATGAGGAGCCGCTTGATGGACGAGTCGGTGTGGCGCGACTGGCTCACGCCGCTCGCCGCTGGGCTGGCCGGCGGGTTTCTCGCCGGCCTCTTCGGGGTCGGCGGCGGTGTCCTGCTCGTCCCGCTGCTCGTGCTCGTACTCGGCCGCTCGCAGCACGTCGCTCACGCCACCTCCCTCCTGGCGATCACCATTCCGGCGCTTGCCGGCACCCTCCGATTCGCGGCCGAGGGCGCGGTGGCCTGGGGTCCCGCCGCCCTGGTGGCCGTCGGTGCGCTCGCCGGCGTGCAGCTGGGGGCGGCGCTCCTACCGCGCGTCTCCGAGCGGCGCCTCCAGCTCCTCTTCGCGTTGCTGCTCGCCATCATGTCGTTGCGGCTGGTCGTCTTCGGGGCAGGTGTCGACTCGACCGGCCCTCCAGGCGACGAGACCTTCCAACTCGCAGCTGGGGCCCTCGTCCTCCATACCGTCCTCGGTCTCGTCAGCGGGACAGCTGCGGCCCTGCTCGGCATCGGCGGTGGTGCCATCGTCGTGCCAGTGCTCGTCATCGGCTTCGGCTACGGCCAGCACCTGGCCGAGGGCACTTCACTCGCCGTCATCGTGCCGACCGCGCTCGTCGGGGCGGCCACCCATGGCCGGCGCAGCTACACGGACTGGCCGGTGGGGCTGCGTCTCGGCGCGGGCGGCCTCGTAGGCTCGCTCGTCGGCGCCGAACTCGCCCTCGCCCTCCCGGGGACGTGGCTGTCGCGAGCATTCGGGCTGCTGCTCGCCGTTGTCACCACAGTTCTTGTCCGTCGAGCACTACGAGAACGTCCCAAGCGTGATGAGGCGGCTGGCCGGCGAGATTCGCGTCCCGACCCGCCAAAGCGGGTCGCGTCATGACCGGGCGGAGTCGAACGTCCGGGACTCAGTCGGCATCGGCGCCGGGCAGCAGTGGCTGCAGCATGGTGAGCTTCTTATGGAGTCGTCGCCTCGAGTGGTGAGCGTGGGGTGATGCCGCTCGCTGCCCAGCCGCTGTCAACCTCTGTTCCCGACGTCCAAGGGTTGGCGAATGCCTCGCCGAGGAGCGGAGCCGTGCCGGGTCTCAGTCGTTGAACGACCCTGCCCACGGCTGACAGCGGGGTGATCCCTAGCTCTCGGAGGTGCGTGCGTAGGGAGACGACCTGGGGCCCGTCCGCTGCCACCACACGGTGTCCTGCCTGGAGATCACGCCGATCGTCGAGCCAGCCGATCAGCTTGGCAACGTCCACCGGTCGCACGGGCGCGATGAGGCAATCGAGCGCGTCGTGGCCCAGTGGGGTGCGGGCGAGTGCCGCGCGTAGTTCCGGCGTATCAACGAGAGAAGCCCTCACCGCGGTGGTGCAAGCCGGTGCCTCGGAGAGGAGAAGCTCCACCTCTGCCGCCGCCCGCCGCAGAGGGTCGGCAGCGAAAGCGGGTGCTGGCACGGATAGGCACACGATGCGCCGAACCCGGGCCCCAACCGCCGCCGCAACCACCGTCGCCGCCTGATCGACGACCAGGTCGGAATCAGCAGCGAGCGGCCCGACTGGCAAGTGAACGAGCGTATGCACCTGCTCCATGGCCGTCTCGAGATGCCCCTCGTCGAGCAGCGATCCCACCGCGCAGAAGACTCCGAGGCCACGCAGCGACTGCACGATGTCGGTGACGTCACAGAATGCCCTTACCTCCCCCCCGGCAGCGGCGAGCACCCGAACGACCTCTAATCCCAGGGTCGAGCCGGGCCCGGTAACGAGGACAGGCATGCGACCAGGCTACTTGCGTCAGCCGGTCGATGAGGAGGATGCCGCTAGCCCACGGGGCCGGGGAGCTTGCGACCGGGCGCTCGAATCGAGTCAGTCAGGACTGGAAGTCAGGACTCCGTCAGATCTCCTCCGCCGCTTTCCGGGTCTGCAACAGCAACATCGTCGTCAGGTTCGCTGGGCGGGCCCGCCCCGCCAGCACGCTGAGCGAGATCATCTGGGTTGGGCACACCCTCGATAACGGTCTCTGGGCGCGGGGTGGGAGTCTGGGCGAACCCGAGCTCGACGCCGCAGTTGTGGCAGTAGCGAGCCTCGTCGGGGTTGTCGGCCCCGCAGTGCAAGCAGAACGCCATCGCCTCCCCTTCAT
>JALZEO010000079.1 GCA_030862025.1 Actinomycetota bacterium
GATGAAAACGACTCCGCCGTGGTCGCGGCGCCCTGCCACCCAGCCGGCCAGCGTGACCTTCTCGTCAACGTCGTCCACCCGGAGCAACCCGGCAGCGTGAGAGCGCATGACGCCGTAAGGGGAGATACTCATGTGCCTGTCCTCTCCTTACCTCCCGGACGGAGCAGACCGTGGAGGTGCCCGGCCAGATCGTCGAGCGGGACCGCTACCTGTACGCCGCTGTCGAGGTCCTTGACGGCCGCAGTTGCGGCGGCTTGTTCCTCCCCTCCGCGAATGATGCAGAACCGGATGGCACGCCGGTCCGCGTAGCGCAACTGCTTGCCCAGGCGTCCGTCACCGACGTACAGGTCGACGTCGAGCCCGCCCCCGCGCAGCATGCTCGCCACCTTCATCGCATCTCCGCGTGCCCCTTCATCGAGGACGGTTACGAGCACGTCCGGGCCGGTGCTGGGCTCCTCTTGGCCTTCCAGGAGGAGCAACACCCGCTCCAGTCCCACCGAGCCGCCACAGGCGGGGATGTCACGGTTGGAGAGCATGCCAATGAGGTTGTCGTAGCGCCCGCCGGAGGCGATGCTGCTACCCAGGCCCGCGGCCCGCACCTCGAAGATCGGGCCGGTGTAATAGTTCAGTCCGCGGGCCAGCAAGGGCGCCACGCGCAGTTGACCCGCGGGCAGGTGCGGCCTCACCAGGGCCGCCACTTCGTCGACTTCGGCGAGTCCGGCACGACCCTGGTCGGTCGACTCGAGCAGGTCACGCACCTTCTCCGGGCCTTCGTCCAGATCGTCACCGATGGCCTCGGTCGTGTGGGGGGGGACGCCTCGCTCGCGCAGCTCCTCGACCACGCCCTCGACCCCGACCTTGTCGAACTTGTCGAGCGCGGTGAGCGTCGTGTCCTCCAGTTCGGCGGGAACGCCGTAGGCCTCCATGACACCACGCAGGGTCTGCCGGGAGTTGAGGAGCACGGTGAAATCGCTCAGGCCGAGCGCCGCAAGAGCGGCGGTAACGGCCAAGATCGCCTCGGCGTCGGCGACACTCGACCGGCTGCCGATGATGTCCACGTCGCATTGGGTGAACTCTCGATAGCGGCCCTTCCCTGGGCGATCGGCCCGCCAGACCGGCCCGATGTGAAAGCGCTTGTAGGGCTGGACGATGCGGTCGGAGTGCTGCGCGACCACCCGGGCCAGGGGAACGGTGAGGTCGTACCGCAGCGCCAGGTCCACCTCGCCGGCCTCCTCGCGCTCCCCCCTGCGGAGAAGCTTGAAGATGAGCTTGTCGCCCTCCTCGCCGTACTTGCCCAGAAGGACCTCCAAGCGCTCGAAGGCTGGAGTTTCGAGGGGCTCGAAACCGAAGCGTCGGAAGACCACCTGGACGAGCTCGAACGCACGGCGCCGGCGCTCGACCTCGGCAGCTAGAAAATCCCGCGTACCCGAAGGTGGAGTTGTTTCGGGGGTCACAGTCGGTCTTGACCCGCCCAGCCCGGCCCCTGCGGACCCTGCCCAGGCCGCCGGCCAGCCCCGAGCCGGGTGAGGAAGGGGTTGTGGGTCCGCTCGCGACCCAGCGTCGTGACTTGCATGTGGCCTGGAAGGACGAGCAGGTCGTCTCCGAGCGGCAGGACACTACGAGCGATCGACTCGAACAGGTCGTCCGTGGAACCGCGTGGCAGGTCGGTGCGTCCCACCGAGTCCCGGAACAACAGGTCGCCGGACAGTAGCGCCTGCTGCTGGCCGGCTGGCACACCGGAGGCTTGCAGGTCAGGGGCTAGCAACAACTCGGCGTCGCCCAGACCGCCGACGAGAAAGGTGACATGCCCGGGGGTATGACCGGGCGTATGCCGAGCCTCAAGTTCGATCGAGTGGTAGCTGAGCCGCTGCCCGTCCTCGAGGTCCTCGAGTCGACCCGTGGGGGCGACCCAGGGTCTGCCGAGTAGCCATTCCAGGGCGTCGGGCGGGACCGATCCGAAGCCAACCGCCGGGTTGTCCCACAACCAGCGGTCGTGAGGGTGGAGGAAGATCGGGACCTCGAGTTTCTCGCCGAGTTCGGGAGCGGCCCAGAGGTGGTCCAGATGACCGTGGGTGAGCATGATCGCCGCGCAGGTGACGCCCTCTCGTGCCAGCACGTCCGGCACGATCTCGGTCCCGCCCTCCCCCGGGTCGATGACGACCGCAGTCCGCGCCGAACGGTCGCCGAGCACATAACAGTTCGTCTCCCAGCGACCCAGGGGAAAACCGAGCACAAAGCGGTCGCGGGACACCGAAGCTCCTCGTGTGCAAGGCGGACGCCCGGACGTTACGGCGCGCGGGGCGCCCGCGCGAGGTGAGGGTAGCGATGGTGCTAGGAGGGGGCCAAGGAACGGCCCTTGTCTAATGCGCTGGGGCGCCGGCTGCGGCCGAACTGTGTCGGCCGTCGCCCCTGCGACTGTCGCCCCGCCGCTGGGGCACGAGGCGGTATGCGTCGTAGACCCCTTCGACCCGTTTCACCGACCTGAGCACGTAACGCAGATGGGCGGCGTCAGCGAGTTCGAAGGAGAAGCGCAGCACGGCAACTCTGTCGCGGCGGGTCGTGACCTGTGCGCTGAGGATGTTGATGTGGAGGTCGCCGAGCACCGCGGTGATGTCACGAAGCAGGTGCTTGCGGTCGATCGCCTCGACCTGAATCGACACGAGGAAGGTCGCCGCGGCATGGGCGTTCCAAGTGACGGGCACGAGGCGGTCGGATTGGCTCGCGAATAGGTCGTCGACGTTCGGGCAGTCCTGACGATGCACGGTCACGCCCCGACCGCGTGTGACGAAGCCGAGAATCTCGTCGCCAGGCACGGGCGTGCAGCAACGGGCGAGCTTCGTGAGCAGGCCGTCCGAACCCTCGACGACGACACCTTCGCTGATCGCAGGTTGGACGCGTACGGGCGACTCCTCGAGGAGCAGGCCGTCGTACTCCTCGTCACCGGCCTCGACACGGTTCGCGAGGTGATTCGTGACCGTGCCCGCTGCCACGTGGCCGTCTCCCACGGCACGGAACAGGGCGTCGACGTCCTTGTAGGACAGTTCGGCGGCGACGGCTGCAAGGTCGCCCGCGCTCGTGAGCCGCGCGTACGACAGGCCCTTCTTGCGTAGCGAACGCACGATCCCCTCACGTCCGCGCTCGATCGCGTCCTCCCGCCGCTCGCGGTTGAAGTGTGCGCGGACCTTGGCCTTCGCCCGCGGCGAGACCGCGACCTGAATCCAGTCACGCGAGGGGCCAGCATCCTCGGCCTTCGAGGTCAGGATCTCGACCACCTCGCCGTTCTGGAGGTGATAGTCGAGCGGCACGAGGCGGCCATTCACCCGGGCCCCGATGCAACGATGCCCGACCTCGGTGTGCACGGCATATGCGAAATCGATCGGAGTGGCACCGGCAGGCAGCGCCTTGACGTCACCCGCGGGTGTGAAGACGAAGACCTCGTCGGCGTAGAGGTCGATCTTCAGTCCGTCGAGGTAATCGGACGGCTCACGTATGTCGTGCTGCCACTCGAGCATCTGCTGCAACCACTGCAATTCGCTCTGTTCGGTACGCGCGGCTTCCTTGTACTTCCAATGGGCGGCGACCCCGTACTCGGCGGTGCGATGCATTGCTCGGGTGCGGATCTGGATCTCGAGCGGACGACCCTTGGGCCCGATGACGGTCGTGTGCAGCGACTGGTAGAGGTTGAACTTCGGCATCGCGACGTGGTCCTTGAAGCGTCCCGGGATGGGACGCCAGGTCGCGTGGATCTGCCCGAGCACCGCGTAGCAGTCACGCACCGAGTTCACGACGACCCGTATCCCTACCAGGTCGTAGATCTCGTCGAACTCCTTGCCCCGAAGCACCATCTTCTCGTAGATCGAGTAGTAATGCTTGGGGCGGCCCGTGATCTCGCCCTTCACCTTCAGTTCGCGGATCTTCTCGCGCACCTCGGCGATGACCTCATCGAGGTAGGCCTCGCGCTCGGGCGCCCTCTCGCGCACCATCGCGACGATCTCGTCGTAACGCTTCGGGTGGAGCGTGGCGAACGACAGGTCCTCGAGCGCGAGTTTGAACTGCTGCATGCCGAGGCGGTGCGCGAGTGGAGCGTAGATGTCGAGCGTCTCGTGTCCGATGCGCTTCTGCTTCTCACGGGGCAGTGCGCCGATGGTCTCCATGTTGTGGAAGCGATCG
>JALZEO010000090.1 GCA_030862025.1 Actinomycetota bacterium
GTCTACGAGCACACGAGCCTTGGGCTCCGGTGTCGAGCGAGCGCGAGCGGGGGAGACCCAGGTCGAGCGGCTACACGAGTTACGACAGCGTCGGAGAGTCGGGGTCACGACGCCGGTCGATGTACTCGAACATCGACCCATCGGGGTGGCGGGCCACGAGGTTTCGGCCAGAGGTGACCTCATGGGGCCCTGACACGACCTCTCCTCCGAATCGCCTCACGACCTCGGTGACCTCATCCACGTCGTCGACGAGAATCGTGGCGTTGACCCAGGTCAGCGCCACCAGGGCGGCAGGCGCCCCCGCCAGCAGCAGGAACCCGCCGACGCGGGCGAGGGACACTTCTCCGTAGCGGAACCGCTCCGCTTCCTCGCCGGTGAGGGCCTCATAGAAGGAGACGGCACCGTCGAGGTCGTCGACGACCACGCGGACCGTGACGCCACGGACGGCCATGTCAGTCGGGTCCTCCCGCCTCAGTCGTGGCCCTGACGGCCCCACCGCTCCGAGCCCCAAGACCGCTACTCCCGTCCCTCACCCTAATGCCGGAAATGTCGTCGCCCGGTGAAGACCATGGCGATGCCATGTTCGTCAGTCGCAGCGGCCACCTCGCCGTCACGCACTGAACCGCCCGGTTGGACAATCGCGCTAACCCCCGCCGCTGCGGCGGCGTCCGGACCGTCGCGAAAGGGGAAGAACGCATCGCTCGCGAGCACTGCGCCGGCGGCACGTCCAGCTGACTTCGCAACAGCCAGTCGGACCGCGTCGATGCGGCTCATCTGCCCGGCGCCCACCCCTACGACCTGTCGATCCTTGGCGAGCACGATGGCGTTCGACTTGACGTGCTTGCACACCTGCCAGGCGAAGTGGAGGTCGCCGAGGGTGGCTTCGTCCGGGGCGACCGCCCCCGCCACCTTCCATTCCTCGACCGGTTCGGGCTCGACGTCCGCGTCCTGCACGAGGAGCCCGCCTCGAACTGAGCGCATCACGAGCGGGGGAGCACCGCCCCGCCCTGCATCCTCCCGCAGTACGGCGAGGGTGGGGCGAGCGATCTCGAGCAGACGGAGGTTCTTCTTGCGACTGAGCACCTCGAGTGCGTCCTCGCTGTAGCCGGGGGCGATGAGCACCTCGATGAAGACCTCGGCGATGAGCTCCGCGGCGGATCGGTCGACGGGACGGTTGGCCGCCACGATGCCGCCGAACGCGGCTACCGGATCGCCTGCGAGCGCCCGCTCGAACGCTCCGGCTAGGACAGCTTCGTCCCCCTCCCGACCTTCCCTGGCGAGGGCGAGACCAGCCGGGTTCGTGTGCTTGACGATCGCCACGCACGGGTCGTCGAAGTCACCCACAAGCGCCCACGCCGCATCGGCGTCGAGCAGATTGTTGTAGGACAGCTCCTTGCCGTGGTGCTGCACGGCACTCGTCAGACCCCAGCGACCTCCTGCCACGTCGAGGTAGTAGGCGGCGCGTTGGTGGGGGTTCTCGCCGTAGCGGAGCGTCCGCTCCCGCCGGTAGACGGGTCCGAGCTGGATGGGGAATGGGTCGTCTCGCTGGAACCACGCCGCAATCGCGGCATCGTAGGCGGCGGTGTGCTGAAACGCCTTCACGGCGAGTCGATGGCGGGTCTCCTCGTTCAACCCTCCCGCTGAACCCAGCTCGACGAGCAGGCGGCCGTAATCGTCGGGATCGACGACGACGCCGACGGCGGCATGGTTCTTCGCCGCCGCCCGCAGCAGAGTTGGGCCGCCGATGTCGATCATGTCGATGATCTCCGCGGCGGTCGCCCCGGCGGCCATCGTCTCCCGGAACGGATAGAGGTTACAGATGACGAGGTCAATCGGCGGTATGGCGAGGGCCTCGAGTTCTGCGATGTGGGGGGGCTTGTCCCGATCCGCGAGTATTGCGGCATGGACCCGCGGATGGAGGGTCTTGACCCGCCCGTCGAGGCATTCCGGGAAGCCCGTAACGTCGGCAACTTCGGTGACCGGGACGCCCTCGGCAGCGATGGTGGCGGCCGTGGTCCCGGTGGAGATGATGACAACCCCCAGCTCATCCAGGCCGGCGGCGAGCTCGACGACTCCCGACTTGTCATAGACGCTGATCAGCGCCCGGCGGACCGGACGAGGTCCGCCGTCGCGGTGGGTCGTGGGAGTAGAAGCAGGCAGCGGGAGGATCACGCTCGGTCTCCTTACGGCGCGGCCGGCTGCTCGTGCGTTGCAAGGTCGAGCACGGTCAGCGCGTCGGCGCTCGCGGCCGGTAGCACCCGGGTCCTGCGACCCTCGACGAGCACGCGGTCGTTGCAGAGCAGCTTGACGACCGCGGGGAGCAGGACGTGCTCGACCTGCCTGATACGTTCGTGCAGCGAGGTCTCGTCGTCGTCCCAAGCGACCTCGACCGTGTGCTGGGCAATGATGGGCCCGTGATCAACCTGCTCGTCAACGAGGTGGACGGTGGCCCCGGTGACCTTGACGCCATACTCAAGTGCGTCACGTACCGCTCGTGGCCCGGGGAAAGCCGGCAGGAGCGAGGGGTGGATGTTGCACACCTCGTTCGGCCAGCGTTCGAGGAACCGGGGGGACAGCAGCCGCATGAAGCCGGCGAGGACAACCAGGTCGGGATCGTGGACCGCGATCCCGGCGGCAAGCCGGTCCTCCCACCGCTGTCGCTCGGGATGGTCTTCGAACGGGACGGGGAAGCTGGGGACCCCGGCTGCCCGCGCACGTTCGAGGGCGGGACAGTCCCTCTGGTCGCTTGCGACGACCACGACCTCCCCCCCGTACGTCATGTCGGCGCGGATCGCGTCGAGCAAGGCCTGGAGATTCGAGCCGCCGCCAGAGACGAGCACGGCGATGCGTCGAGGCCGGGGCGCTTCGGGCACGATCGCCCTCCGGGTCTTCAACGAGCAGCGAATGGTCCCAGCTAAGGG
>JALZEO010000091.1 GCA_030862025.1 Actinomycetota bacterium
CATGAGGTAGAGCTCATGCGTCACGGCCCCGTCGGTGGGGTGGATCCCCAATTCGGCAGGGGGGAGGGCAAAGATGAGCCACCCGTCGCCAGCATCGACCCACTCGAGTTCGAGTACATCACGGAAGAATGTGCGGGCACGTTCCGCGTCCTCGGCGAAAATGACGGCGTGCACTCCATCGACTGCCATCGCTCAGCTCCTTTGAGGCCCCTGGGAGCCCCGTGAGGGAGCCGGGCGACCGGGGCCTCATGACGGGGAGAGTACGCCCGGGGGACGGAAGTGGAACGTCACCTTTGCGTGCCTGCCGATGTAACCCACACCGCGGGGTTGGGCAGGTGGCCGGGCGCTCCGAACCCTCCCGCCCCCAGCGCGGCGTGGCGGTACGGTCGGTAGCATGAGCGATCGCCACGAGCCGGATGACGAGAGCAGCGCCACGTATGTCGAGGATCGGTACGAGCGCGATACCCGCTACATCTCCAACCGCATCACTGCCGGCGGTGAGGGCGACTGGCCGCTCGAGCCAGGCCGCTACCGCCTGATCGTCAGTTGGGCCTGCCCGTGGGCCAACCGCGCCGTCATCGTGCGACGCTTGCTGGGTCTCGAGGACGCGTTGTCCATGGGCGTCGCCGGGCCGACCCACGACTGGCGCAGCTGGAAGTTCGACCTCGACCCTGGCGGTGTGGACCCGGTGCTGGGCATCGGGCGTCTGCGGGAGGCTTACGAGAAAGCCATCCCCGGTTACGAGCGCGGCATCACCGTCCCGGCGATCGTCGACGTCCCGAGCGGCGCAGTCGTCACGAACGACTTCGCGCAGATCACCCTCGATCTTGCGACCGAGTGGACCGAACATCATCGCGACGGGGCCCCGGATCTCTACCCGGCACACCTCCGCGACGAGATCGACGAGGTGGCCGAGCTCGTCTACAGGGACGTGAACAACGGGGTATACGAGGCGGGCTTCGCAGGGAGTCAGGCGTCCTACCAGGAGGCCTATGTCCGGCTGTTCGACCGGCTCGATTGGCTGTCGGATCGCCTCGACTCACAGCGGTTTCTGGTCGGCGACACGATCACCGAGGCGGACGTCCGCCTGTTCACGACCCTCGTGCGTTTCGATGCCGTCTACCACAACCACTTCAAGTGCAATCGTCACAAACTCAGTGAGATGCCGGTCCTGTGGGACTACGCCCGCGACCTGTTCCAGACCCCAGGCTTCGGCGACACCATCGATTTCGATCACATCAAGCGCCACTACTACGAGGTGCACAGCGACATCAACCCGACCGGCATCGTGCCGCTGGGGCCCGACCTCACAGCCTGGGGCGCGCCACACGGGCGAGAAGCGCTGGGGGGTCATCCCTTCGGTGCCGGCGGGCCACCGGGTGCCCCACCGGCCCACGAGCGCGTCCCGCCGGCACACAACCCCGTCCTGGCGTAGGGGGAGCACTGGCGGCGCTGCTCAGCGTCAAGTCAGAAGCCATCGAGGAGGTCTGAGCATGGCTGCTGTGGGGCTGCTGGGTGCGAGCGGCTACACGGGCCGGCTCGTGGCCCGGGCTCTCAACCGGCGCGGACTGGGGTTCGTCGCCGCCGGGCGAGACCTCGAGCGGGTACGTGCCGCCGTCGAAGGACTCGACCACGTCGTCGGCATCCGCGCTGTTGACGTCACCCACCACGAGGCGCTCTCCGCCCTGTGCGAAGAGGTGGAGGTTCTCGCCACCACCGTCGGTCCGTTCGCGGAGCTCGGTCGACCGGTGCTCGAGGCGGCCGTGAACGCGCCCCGCCATTACCTCGACGCGAGCGGTGAACAGGCTTTCCTCCGCTGGGCGTTGGAGAGCCAAGGAGCCCGCGCCGCAAACGCCGGCGTGAGCGCCGTCGTGGCGTGTGGTTTCTGGGGCCTCGTCGGAGACCTGCTCGCGCATCTCGCGGCGGCTGCCCTCCCAGAGGCCCGAGAGGTCCACATCGCCTACCTCGCGCGCGGCACGGGGAGCATCGCCTCTCGCGGCACGAAGAGGACCATGGCGCGCCTGGTGGGACACCGCGGGTACGCATTCGTCGACGGCCACCTCAGCGAGGAAGGGCTAGCGGAGGCACGCCGACATGCCTGGTTTCCGCAACCGGTCGGGCCCCGCTATGCCGCCGGGATTCCGGGTACCGAGCCCCTCACGGTGCCGCGCCAT
>JALZEO010000138.1 GCA_030862025.1 Actinomycetota bacterium
CTCCGCAGGAGCGGCGCGAGAGGAGCGGCGATCCACGGCGCTGCCTCGTCGTCGGGGCGGGAGTCGCCGGCCTGCTCGCCGCGACACGACTGCTCGAGAACGGAGTGGCCGTCACGGTCATCGATGAGCAGGCTGGGCCGGGAGGGCGCATGGCGACCCGCCACCACCTGGGTGGTGTCTGGGATCATGGGGCACAGTACTTCACGGCCCGAGACTCTTGTTTCCAGGAGGTGACGGAGGCCTGGCAGTCAGCCGGAGTCGCGACGACCTGGTTTCGTGGTCTGCCGCCTCCCGACCCGCCCGATCTGCCGCCTGACGACCCGCGTCGCGACGAGCCCCACCACTGCGGCGTCGGCGGAATGCGGGCTATCGCTGAGCACATCGCAGCGCCCCTCCACGTCCACGGGCAGACGCGGGCGTTGCGCCTCACCGCCGCAGAGCGCTGGAGGTTACAGGCGCTGAGCGGCGGCCACGACACCGTCAACTTCGAGTCCGACGCTGTACTGCTCACGGCGCCCGTACCACGTTCGCTCGCTCTTCTCGGCCCAGATGCGCGCGCGCTGGCAAGCATCAGGGCTGAACTCAGCGATGTCTGCTACCAGCCGACACTGGCCCTGCTCGCCTTGCTCGAGGGGCCGAGTGAACTGGCCGAGCCCGGAGCTCACCACGGTGACGGAGATCCCGTGGACTGGATGGCCGACAACCGCAAGAAAGGCATCTCCCCGGCGCCGACGATCACCGTGCACGCTGGGGCGGAATTCAGCCGTCGCCACTTCGACGACGACCCGGATGAGTGGGCTCCGACGCTGCTCGCGGCAGTCAGACCGGCGCTCGGCGCGCCGGTAGCAGCCTGGTGGATCCACCGCTGGCGCTACGCGACCCCGGTCGAGACGTACCCTGAGCGCACCCTCGTCAGCGACACCCCCAGCCCCATTGCGTTCGCGGGGGACGCCTTCGCGGGCCCGCGGGTCGAAGGAGCGGCCTTGAGCGGGATCGCCGCCGCCGACGCGCTCCTCCCCCACCTCCAAGCCATCTGAGGTACCCCGCTGAGGTCTGGCCTTGACCGGCAGCCGTGGCGATCGTTCCCACTCACAGGCACACGTCCCGGGGATGAGCGGGGCACTGCTCGCGTGGAGAGAGGAGCCCGAGGTCGACGAGGATTCGTCGGGCACGCGCACGGCTGAGGTTGAAGGCGTGCCAGGGGTCGGGACGAGCCAGCCGGGCGAGGTCGTCGGCGATCACGCGGCGATGGAGGTCGTCGGGCAGGTCGACCAACGCTGGCACGGCGTCAGCGGAGAGACCGTCGAGGTAGGCGAGGTCGATGCGGTTGGTCGCGGCGAAGCGTCGCACGTTGTGCTGTGCGACCAGCGAGTCCGGGCGGACGAGTACGAACGCGACGATGACCGCCCCTGTCACGGCCAACGCCGTCCGGGGCAGCCAGGGGGCGTCCCGGCGCATCCCCGCCAGCAGCACCAGCGCGAACAGGGCCCCAAACCACAGGAGGATGGCATGGGCAAGCATCCGGGCCCGGGTGAAGCCGAAGGCCTGTTCATACAGCCACAGGCGGCGCAAGGCAGACGCCAGCACGACCATGGTGAGGACGCAGAGAAGTCCCAGTAGCAGGCGCAACACGACGTGGTCCAGGGACGAATCGGTGCGAGACCACCGGAATGCTCCAGCTATCACGCCGAACGTCAGGCCCGCAGCCAGCAGCAGCTGGAAGAATCCCTCGCGCGCGTACTCGGCGTACGTCAGCCCGGCTGTGTCCAGGACATGGAGATGCCCGCCGAACAGCACCGTCAACTGAACCGCGACGAAACTCACGAACAGCAGGTCGAGGGCGGTCAGGGCGGTGACCCACTCGACCCTTCCCAGGCGGCGCTTCACCTCGCGGGTCGGTTCGTCGCCGCTGCTGGCCGCCGCCAACGCGAGCGCTGTCACACCCACGGCGATCAGCAACGCAACCACGACGCGGAACGGAAGGAGGGTCAGATCCCAGTCGGGGACAAGGTAGCGCTCGAAGAGGTCAGCGAAGGCGGCATCCGCGGAGACGAACAGCCCTCCGAACACCGTGGTGAGTGCGAGGGCGAGTCCGATCCCTCGTAGGGCCGGGCCCGCCACCGGGACTACCCGTCCTCCCGCACGGTCAGCGACGGCGCGGGTCAGGGTCACGGTCGCGCTCCAGCTCGTGACGAGCGGTGTCCAGGTGCCCCGCAGCAGCCCTTGCCACGACCGACCCTGCGCCACCGACAGCGCAGCCACACCGGCAGCGGCCGGCAGAGCAATGGCCAGCGTCCAGCGGGCGGATGAGACGACCGCGGTAGCCGTCAGTGCGATCGCCAGCCCGCTTTGAAGGAAGGACCAGCCATCAGTGGGTCGTGGACGCTGTAGTTCCACCGCAGCGACGACGGCGAGCGCGGTGAGCAGCACCCCGAGTCCGAGGGGGTTGCCGACCACGAGCACGCCCGCCACGGCTCCCGCGGCCAGTGCGGCGCTCGGCGCTGGCAGTGGGCGCGATGCGTCTGGTGGGGGGAGGTTCATATTGCAGCGAGAGGCAGATCGACGACCATGCGGCAACCGTGGGGCTCGCGGTCCTCGACCCGGATGTCGCCGCCGTGCAGTTCGACGATCCAGCGTGAGATCGACAATCCCAGGCCTGTCCCGCCGTCTCCGCTCGAGCGCGCGGCGTCGGTCCGATAGAAGCGCTCGAAGACCCGGTCCGCGTCGGCGGGAGTGATGCCCGCGCCCTCGTCGACGATCGCGATGCGCGCGTGTGTGGCGTTACCAGAGGCGACGACTGCTACCAGTCCGCCCTCCGGGGAGTGGCGTACGGCGTTCTCCAGCAGGTTCGCGACCACCTGGTATATCCGCTCCGGATCTCCCACCGCGGCGAGGTCCGACGGGTCGACCTCCACGGACAGGCGCACGGACGCGTCCAGCAGGCGAGCCTCCCGCACCGCATCCTCCAGCACCGGGCGGATCGCGAACGGGCGCACTTCGAAGGGAACTGCACCGGACTCCAGACGCGAGAGATCGAGGAGCTGCCCGACCAGGCGGCCGAGGCGCTGCACCTGGGCCAGCATCGCCTCGAAGGTCTCGCGATCCGGCTCCTCCACACCGTCGACGAGGTTCTCCAGGACAGCCCCCAAGGCGCTTATCGGCGTCCGCAACTCGTGCGAGACGTTGGCGACTAGGTCGCGGCGCATGCGGTCCACCCCGGCCAGCTCGGCCGACATGCGGTTGAAGGCCCGGGCGAGCTCGCCCACCTCGTCCCGGGAGGTGGCGCGCACCCGCCATTCGTAGTGCCCTTCGGCCATTGCGGCCGCTGCCGTTGCCATCTCACGCAGGGGCGACGTCATCCCCCGGGCGAGCACGTGGACCATTCCCAGCCCGAGGACGATCGCACCGCCCGTGACCACGACCAGGGGCAAGCCCTTGTCGTGCCCGATGGCGATAGCGACGGCCGTCACGCTGATGGCCGCCACGATCACCGCCCCGAGCTTCATCTTCAGAGACGGCACCCAGTCGAGAGGCCGCAGTCCCCGCCGTTGCGGCCGGCTCCTGCCGTGTCCCTCCTGCGGAGCGACACTCACGGGACCAGCTCCGTCGCTGTCTTAGAGAACCTAAGACAGCTCCTCTCGTGTCCCTCCTGCGGAGCGACGCTCACGGGGCGTTCTCCGGCTCCTCCGCGGCGTACCCCACGCCATGAACGGTCCGGATGATCCC
>JALZEO010000151.1 GCA_030862025.1 Actinomycetota bacterium
TCCTGGCCCAGAGCATGGGCAGTGACGAGAACGTGCGAGAACTCGCTGAGTTGGGCGCCACCGCCGGCTACGAGGTGACCCATACGCAGAAGACCCCCATCCTCAGCGTGACAGCACGTGGCTCGAGCAAGGAGCTGGTCCTCCACACCGCTGAATTGGTCTTGCAGCGGCTCCAGGACGACCTCGCCACGCGGCAACAGGAGGCCGGAGCCCCAGCGCTGACGCTCATCCGCAGCCAGGTCCTGAGTCCACCGCGAACCTCGATGCACGCCGGGAACCGACCGCGCGTGATGGCGGCGGTGGGTGCCGTAGGAGTTGGTCTGACCACGCTGCTGGCGTTCGCGGTCGAAAGCCTCGCTGCCTGGCGCAGTCGTCGGCATCAACTGCCGCCACCACCCCTGTCGGGCGGACCTCTCTTCGACTACTCGCACGCGGCCCCGGAGCCGCCATCCCACTTCGGTGCCGAGAGGGAGCCTGCTGAGCCGCCGGTAGGCAATGGCTGGCATCGAGACCCGCCATCCGGGCCGCTCGTCGACGTGGTGGTCGGCACACCGGGCCGCCCACCCGAGGATCCCATCGAGGCCCAGCCCTTCGATGTCCAGGGTTCCTACGAAGCCCGGCCCTTCGAGGCCGAGGACTTCCCTGGCGCGACCTTCGAGGAGGGGCCGCCGGAGAACGAGGTGCCGGCTCCGAACGAGAACCTCGAGCAGCAGGACGGGCTGGTGGACGCCTGGTGGAGCGCCTGGGAGCGGCGCCAGGCGGGTCGGCGGGAAGTGGAGGATCCCATGTCGGCCACCACCTACCTGCCCGCGGAGGACTGGGCAGGGGATGCGGCAGCGGCCGGCAGCAAGGACATGGCGACATCGAGCCGACCTGACGTGCTCGACGACGCGGCGGGCACGAACCCAAGCTTGGACGAGCATCTCGGGGACGACGATCACCAGGTGGAGGCCATGGTCGGCGGCGACCCGGCGGAGAGTCTGCTCGCCTGGGGCGGCCGCGTCGAGGTGCTCGGAGGAACGGCGCACGTTGAGCCTCCAAGCCGGCCCTTCCTGCCGCGAGCCGACAGGAACGGTGTCGCTGATCAACCAGACGCATAGCGCTCGACGTGCGTGGTCCTCTGCCTTCGAGGCGCGAGATGCAGCAGCGACGCCCTCTCGTGAGCATCGGCCTGCCGGTGTACAACGGGGCCCGCTACCTGGAGCGCGCGATCACCACGATCCTCGCGCAGGATCTCGCCGACCTTGAGTGCATCGTCTCCGACAACGGGTCGAGCGATGCCACCCCCGACATCGCCCGCTCCTACGCTCACACGGACCCCAGGGTCCGCTACGTGCGCTGCGATGAGAACCGGGGGGCCGCCTGGAACTTCAACCGGGTCTTCGAGCTCGCCTCCGGGACCTACTTCAAGTGGGTGGCCCACGACGACGAACACGCCCCGACCTACCTCAGCCGCTGCGTCGCGGCCCTGGAGGCGCATCCGCAAGCGGTTCTGAGCCATACGCAGACGATGACGATCGACGCAGGGGGGCGCTTGTCGGGGCTGATCGACGAGTCCTTCGAGGTGGGTGCTGAGCAGCCCCACGAGCGTTGGCGTCGCCTGTTGCGCTACGACGGTGGCTGCTACCACGTTTTCGGGGTGATGCGCGCGCATGTGCTGCGCCAGACGGGGCTCATCGGCCCATTCGTCGCCTCCGACCGTGTCCTGCTCGCCGAGCTCGCCCTGCACGGCCCGTTCGTAGGCGTACCCGAGCCGCTCTTCCTTCACCGGGAGCATGTCGACCGCTCGATCTACCGTCAGCCCGACCACCGCTCGCGTGAGCTCTGGTTCGATCCCACGCGACCCCGCCTGTCACTGCCGATGTGGAAGTTGACCGCTGAACTCGTGCGAGCGATCGGTCGGGCACCCTTGGACTGGCGGGAGCGCATGCGCTGTCGCCTCCTGATGACCGAGTGGGTGCGGCGCCATTGGCTGCATCTGCTGAAGAACCCATTCGGGGCGGTGAAGCACGTGCTTTCTTCACCCCGGCTTGAGCGCCTGCGCGGCGTCGGCTGATGGGAGGAGCTCACAACCCCGAGGCCCTGCCGGCGACCCTGCCCCATGACTGGGACGGGCTTGTGGTGGTCTGTGGCGGGGCCCCCTGGGACGGTCATCGGCTGGCCGGTCGCCACATGGCCGAGCGCCTGGCCGTTTACACGCCGGTGTTGTACGTCGACCCACCCCTGTCGCATCTCACCCCACGCCTCCACCCGCACCTCGCCCCCTCGCTCGAGGGCCCGCGTCTGCGCCTCCTCGGCCCGTCGCTTGCGCGGCTGACTCCCCTCGTGCAACCGGGGAGTCACCGACCAGGGATGCGTGCGTTCGGACAGGCGTTCGTGCGACACGCGCTGCGTGGAGCGGTCAAGCAGCTCGGGGCGAGGGTTCGGGCTGTGGTGGTCATCGGTCAGCGGGACCTCTTGGGCGCGTGCGACGAGGAACAGCGGGTGCTGTACGTGACCGACGATTTCGCCGCTGGGGCTGGTCTCATGGGCGTCTCGGCGCGCTATCTTCGCCGCGTCGAGCAACGCCTGTTGCGGCGGGCAACCCATGTCGTGGTCTGCTCGCCGGGCTTGGCCGACAAGTTTCGTGCCCGTGGCGTGGATCCGATCTTCGTTCCCAATGGTGTGGACGCGGAGCTCTTCGCGGGTACGGACAGCGCCCCTCTGCCCGACGACGTCGACCTGCCCCCACCGATCGTCGGCTTTGTCGGCCACCTGTCGAACCGGATCGATCTCGGCATGCTCGAAGCGGTGGCCGAGCGCGGACACTCGCTCCTCCTCGTCGGGCCGCGCCAGCGCACCTTTCAACTGCAGCGGTTGACGGCCCTGCTCGAGCGTCCGAGCGTACGCTGGGTCGGGCCCAAGCCCTTCGAGCAGCTGCCGTCCTACCTGCGCATGATCGACGTGGGGCTCGTCCCCTACTCCGACTCGTCGTTCAATCGGGCCAGCTTTCCCTTGAAGACGCTGGAATACCTGGCCGCAGGGCGGGCGGCGGTAGCTACGGACCTTCCAGCCGTGCGCTGGCTCGACACGGACCACGTGCGCGTGGCCTCGGATTCGTCTCGCTTCGCCGACGAGGTTGATCAGGTGCTGGGGGAGGGGTTAGGACCTGCCCAGATCGCTCTGAGACGCGAATTCGCGGCGGGCCACGGCTGGGACCAGCGCGCGGCCACATTCGCCCAGGCCTTAGGAATACGCAACGAGGGTGGCCGTACCCCCCTTCGGGCCCGGACCGCGCCTGAGGCCGTCAGGGCGAGCCATTCCCCCGGCTTGCCCAGCTAACAGGAAGCCCGCCGCGCCGATCACGGACGCGGCGGGCCATCACTGCGGCTGCGGTTTCGCTCAGCGGAGGCCGCCGCCCGACCCTTCCTGCGGATCCTGCGGCAGATGCCCCCGGCGCTCTTCCTCGTCGCGAGTCTTGTCGTCGGGTGTGACCGCGTCCTTCACCTTTCTGAACGCGTCCTTCACCGAGTCCATCACACCTTCGCCAGTGGACTTCGGCTCAATGGGCTCTCCCGTGCGGGGCATCCCGGCGGCGGGCGCTCCTGCCTCGCCTCCCAGGCCTCCTCGCTGCCCCCCGGGTACCGGCTCCTCCGTGCCCATGCCTGGTACGGGGCGCTCGCCGGGCATCGGCCCCGGCGATATTCCGGGCTCTCCACCAGGCGGCTGAGGCTGCAAGCGGTCACCACCAGGGGCGCCGAGGCCGGGCTCGCCAAAGGACGGCTCACGAGTTTCTCCGGGCACGACCTCACCCGGCCCCCCGGGCTCCCGAGATTCGCGCGGGGCACCCGGCTCCTCGGGCAAGAACTCTGGGTCACGTGGCGGTTGATTCGGCCTGTCTGCCATCTGTTTGCCCTTTCCGTTCTGCCTGCATCGCGCTTTGTACGTACCCACTGTGCCGCACCGGCTCCCAGCCGTCATTGGACGATCGCCCATCGGGCCGACGAGGCAACCGGGGCTTTGGGCTGCCGCGTTGAGTGGGTCCGATCGCCTTGGTGCCCGAGGCTGAGGGCGTTCGACGAGACGGTGGATGGGGCTCGCGGCGGTTCATCGTCCGGCGGGTGGCTCGTCGTCCCCCTCGCGTGCGACGAAGCGATGGAAGACGCTGCCGGTGTCGTCGCCCCACTCCCAGTTCACCGCGAGTCCCACCGCCCGCAGGGCGAGCCGTAGGGCGTCGGGCCGGATGTCGGCGAACGCCCGATACAGGATCGGCTCGTCGTTCAACCAGACGAGGAACCGCTCCCCGTCACAGGCCACGCGCAGCCGATAGCGCTCACCCCAGGTCACCGCTCGCCCCACGTTCGACCACATCGCGTCGTGCATGTCCTCCCGGCCGTGGGCCATGAGGAAGGCGGATACGGCGGACCCGTCATGGCGGGGAAGGTCGTCCAGCCAGGTGTTCACGATGAGGTAGTTGTCTTC
>JALZEO010000197.1 GCA_030862025.1 Actinomycetota bacterium
GCGGGTCCGGACAGCAGCAGCCGTAGCGGGCCGCGGACCACGTCAGCGAAGGCGGGCACGACGCTGGTGTGCACCGTGAAGCCGAGATGGGTGGTGTAGAAGTCGATGGCGGCCTGCACGTCGTCCACGAGGTAACGGACGCTGGCGTATTCGTCGGATGCGGTCACGGCTGAACCTCCTAATGGTTGCTGGTGGCGAGGACGGGCAGCAGGTGCCGGATGCGGGTGTTGATGTCTGCTGCAGTGCGCTGGAAGGCGGGGTAGCTGGCTTGGCCGTGTCGTCGGCCGTGGCCGACTCAGAGATGCTCCAGTGGGCCCGCCGCGGGTGGTGGCCGAACTCCGGGCAGACTTCGCGGGCCTTGTCGCACACGGTGATGACATAGTCGAACGTGCGGCCAACGAGAGTGTCCACGTGCCGAGGGCGCTGGCCGGCGATGTCGATGCCGAATGCCTCGCACAGACCCGCACTGTGTTGGGGTGCAGGCTTGGTTTGGGCCGGCTACCGGCGCTGGTCACATTCACATGGCCGCCGGTGTGGTGGCGTAGCAGTGCTTCGGCGATCGGTGCGCGGACGCTGTTACCAGTGCACACGAGCAGCACTGTGATCCGTCGGCATCGCTTCTGGTCGACTGCAGGGACCAGCGGTGCGGTGTCCCGATCCAGCGCAGGGTGCAGCGCGGCGCCGTTGTCGGTCAGCGCGTCCGAGCAGCGGTCCAGATCCAGGTGGTAGTAGCTGTCCCGGCCGTCGAAGCTACTGCGCGTGGCAGTGACCAGTCCACCCTCACGCAGCAGCCGCAGGGGGTAAGAGACAAGATTCTGTGGCTGGTCGACCCGTGTCACCAGCTCGCGGACCCGGTAGTCGCTGTGGGCGAGTTCGGTCAGCAATCGCCAGCGCAGCGGGTGGGCGGCCAGCCGGACGAACACCGGTGGGGCGTCGGCTTGTCCCGGGACTATACGCAGTCGATACATCAAACTGGTTTGATGTATCGAGCTGATCGCCGACGGGTCGCAGACCCTTGCCGGTCTAGGCGTAGCCGCCCTCGTCGTCGCTGACCTCACTACTATCGCGGCGCATCCCTGCCGTATCGGTTCGTCCAGCATGAATAACAGTCCCCGCATGACGACAGCGAACGACAAGGCGGGATTTCGTGAAAACCGGTCGAACCTGCGAAAACACCATCATGTAGTGGTGGTCAGGGGCAGAATCGAACTGCCGACACCCGCATTTTCAGTGCGGTGCTCTACCGACTGAGCTACCTGACCACGGCTAACCTGCAACCCGTGCGGTCGGCCAGGGCTGCGAGCCAACCTGCGGAGCTGACGGGATTTGAACCCGCGACCTTCACCTTGACAGGGTGACGAGCACTCCGAACTGCTCCACAGCTCCCAGTCGCTTCCGGTGGGCCGCGCAGGACTCGAACCTGCAACCTGCGGATTAAAAGTCCGTTGCTCTGCCAGTTGAGCTAGCGGCCCGAGCGGCGCCCACCGCGAAACGCGGTGGGATGCTACCTAGGGCAAGGTGTTCATGCCAGCCCACTCCTAGCCTGTGCCTCGAGACATGGAGGTCGCCGCGGGTGCGTACGTCTGACCGCGATGAGGTCATCGCGACCCGCGGCGCTGTACGCGTGCACCTTCTCGCCGCCAGCGGAGACATCGGGACCGCGATTGCGCTGCTCGATGAGGCCGAGTCCCGGCTGGAAGCACCGCTTGTCGACGAAGCTGAGCGGGATCGTCTTCAAGCACTCGCGGCCGGCGAGGAGGAGCCCAAGCCTCACTGGCACTCCCTCCTCGCCCGGCGTGGGGCAGTGCCCTCCGGGTATGCGGGGATCGTGCTACCGACCGGCAAGGGGGAGGCTGCAAGCGCCGACCTCGCCATCCACCGCGCGGTCGAGCCCTGCGCGGACACGATCTTTGCGCTCTTCGAGGCGCTTCGCGAGCTGACCGCCCGCCACGGCGTGAACATGCTCGTCGTGTGGATACGTCACGCCCGGGACGACGACGTTGCCAGTGCCCGCACGGTGGGGCTCGGTGTCCACCGCCGGCTGCTGGTGCTCGGCCGACACCTGAGCTCCCTTCCCGATCCCACACTTCCGCCTGGTATGATCGTACGTCCCTATCGACCTGACGCCGATGACGAAGCCGTGGTTGCAGTACTGAGGGCGGCCTTCGAAGGCAGCGCCGACGCGGACTGGGACCATGCGCGCCTGGAGCAGCGGCGCTCGTTCGCGTGGTTCGACGCCGCTGACCTGCTGCTCGCCGAGGATGCCCAGGGAGGCATTCCCGCTCTGCACTGGACGAAACGGCGCGGTGGCGGCGTCGGCGAGGTCTACGTTCTCGCGGTCGCACCCGAGGCACAGGGCAGCGGCCTGGGACGAGGCTTGCTACGAGCGGGTCTGCATCACCTCCGAGACCGGGGCTGTCGCGACGTGCTGCTGTGGGTCGACGAGGACAACGCGCCGGCCGTCAACCTCTACCGCTCCCAGGGCTTCTCCACGCGTTGGATCGACGTGGCCTTCGAGGCGAAGCTGTAGGTCCCCAGTCGGACGAGCGCTCCTCCCACGTCGCTCCTGCGGAGTGCATGTCACACGCGCTCGTGGGGAGGTACGAGCTTGTACCCGACCCCTCGGACGGTGCCGATCATCGACTCATACTCCGGTCCGAGCTTGGCCCGCAAACGGCGAACATGCACGTCGACCGTGCGCGTGCCGCCGAAGAAGTCGTACCCCCAAACCTCTTGGAGCAGCTGTTGCCGCGAGTACACGCGGCCCGGGCGCTGCGCCAGGAATAACAGCAGCTGGAACTCCTTGAACGTGAGATCGAGGGG
>JALZEO010000203.1 GCA_030862025.1 Actinomycetota bacterium
GGTGTCGGGAAGACCGAGCTGGCGAAGACGCTCGCCGAGTTCCTCTTCGGCGACGAGGACGCGCTCATCCACCTCGACATGTCCGAGTACATGGAGAAGCACACGGTGAGCCGCCTGATCGGTTCGCCACCCGGCTACGTCGGCTACGAGGAGGGCGGTCAGCTGACCGAAGCCGTGCGCCGCCGTCCCTTCTCCGTCGTGCTCTTCGACGAGGTCGAGAAGGCCCATCCGGACGTGTTCAACACGCTTCTGCAGATCATGGAGGACGGCCGGCTAACCGACGCCCAGGGCCATACGGTGGACTTCAAGAACACCATCCTCATCATGACCTCGAACCTCGGTACCCGCGACCTCGGCGCCCCGGCGGTCGGCTTCGCCGCCAAGTCGGACGAGCGGTCGGCGTACGAGAAGATGAAGGCGAAGGTGGACGACGAGCTCAAGCGTCACTTCCGGCCGGAGTTCCTCAACCGGATCGACGAGGTGATCGTCTTCCACCAGCTCACCAAGGACGAGGTCAAGCAGATCGTCGACCTCATGGTGAGGCGCGTGAGGGAGCAGTTGCAGTCGCGCGCGCTGGATCTCGAGCTGACGGATCAGCTGAAGGGGTGGTTGGCCGAGAAGGGCTACGACCCGCAGCTCGGTGCGCGGCCGCTGCGCCGGACCATCCAGCGGGAGCTGGAGGACCGATTGTCAGAGGCGCTGCTGCATGGTGAGTATCACGCCAATCAACTCATCGTCGCCGACGTCGAGAACGACGAGGTCGTGTTCCGCGCGGTCGATGCGCCGGAGACGCCGGACGTCCCGCCGGTTGAGCTGGCGGGCACGGGCAGCCAAGAGGACGACGAGTAGTTTCCCGCCGCTGACTTCTCGCCTTGCAAGGCCCTAGGCCACCAGACCCCCGCCACGGCGGGGGTCTGTCACGAGGGGACCATCTCCAACACGGCTTCGACCTCGACCGGGCTGTCCAGCGGGAGGGACGAGACACCGATCGCGGAGCGCGCATGGACCCCAGCCTCGCCGAGCACCGCGCCGAGGAGCTCGCTGGCACCATTCGCCACGAGGTGCTGCTCGGTGAAGTCGGGAGCGCTTGCGACGAACACGGTTAGCTTCGCGACGCGGACCCTGGCGAGCGCCCCCGCTGCGGCTTTCGCGACCGCAAGGACGTTGATGGCCGCGGTACGAGCCTCCTCGACGCCCTCTTCGGTGGTGAGGTCCATACCGAGCTTGCCGCTACGGGCAAGGCGACCATCCACGAGTGGAATCTGGCCGGCCGTGAACACGAACCCGCCTACGGTTCTCCAGGCCACGTAGGCGGCTGCCGGCTCAGGTGGTGCGGGCAGTGTGACTCCCAGCTCGGCAAGGCGCATCTCGGGGGCGCCGCTCACGCACTGTCCTTCGGCCGTTTGAAGTACGCCACGTTGTCGACCACCGTGACGAGTTCCCAGCCGTCGTCGCCCCACTGGTTGAGGATCGCCTGCAGCGCATGGGTGACGAGCGGCGCGGTGGCGTACTCCCAGGCGGTCACCTTTTGGTCCCTCCCCCTCCGTTTGCGGTCTTGGGCAAGCCAACCAAGACCGCTCGTCCGGTCTCCCGACCCTCCTGCGAGGGAGTCAGCCTCAGGCTGGGTCTCTCGGATCGCTGGTGGAGGCGAGCTCCGTCCAGCTCCGATTCACGCTACCCCGCCCGCGAGGCCATGCGCGTGAGCAGTGTCCGTCGCTCCGCCTCACCGAGCCCTCCCCAGACCCCGTAGATCTCCCCTCGCGCGAGCGACAGCTCGCGGCAAGGCTCGATGACAGGGCAAGTTGCGCAGATCGATTTGGCGATGGCTTCCCGTGCTTCTCGGTCCCGCTTCGGCTCGAACCGGTTCGGCCCGAAGAAGAGGGAAGCATCAGCACCCTTGCAAGCGGCGAGATCCTCCCAGTTGGCGTACGCGTTGGCCACGTTCTCCCCTTCGTGCACCCGCCCAAGACCCTGCCGCGACAGTGCACGTGGAACGGTACGGGGCGACTGACGCGAAAGTCCAGACCCAGTTTTTAGCTCAGAGGAGGGAAGTGGGCACATAGCGTAAGTTTCAGGGGGTCCTGGTTCCGTCTGAGGGCGGCAGAGCGTCGCGCGTAACGCCTTGGATGACGACCGGTGATTCGCTTGCGTCGACGAGCAATACGGTCCCGTCCCTGCCGGTTACCCGGACCTGGGTACCGGCTTTGATCCGCCCCCGTTCTTCACCGACCCAGCGGGCCCGCCACAAGGCCCCCGCGACGAATACGTGGCCTTCGGGGTTCAGGGCCGAGCGGACCATCCCCACCCGGCCGACCAGATCCTCGACGGCCGCGCCAGGATCCGGTCCGGCCTGCGCGCGTAGCACGACGGTCATGATGACGACGAAGTAGGCCCCGGCGAAGGCCACGACCGTGCCGATGAGCCATGGCGACAGCCTCAGCAGCGGCGAGCCGGCCGGAAACAGTTGCCACGATCCGATCGCGAGCGCGAACGCACCCACGACGGTTGGAACGCCGAGTCCGGCGATGGCGAGGTCGAGTGCGAGGGCGAGCACGCCGATGACGATGAGGCCGAGCCCCCACCAACGCACCGGCAGCACGATGAGTCCGTAGACGGTGAGGGGTCCCAGCAGGATGGCGGCCACCCCTGCGACCCCGAAGCCCGGCTGGAACACTTCGAAGGCAGCCAGGAGTAGGACCCCGACCAGCAGGAGGTAGACGACGGCTGGGTCGAGGACAGCGTGCAGGGTGCGGCGCACGAGTCCGAGGTTGTGAAAGCGGATCGTCGTCTGTTCCGGGTTGATCTGGAGGGTCTTCGAGCCGGTCTCGGTCACGACCGTGCGCCCGTCGAGGTCCACGAGCAGCGCTTCGAGTCCGTCGACGACGAGGTCCACGAAAGCTTCGTTTCCCTCGCCGGTGGAGGCGTCCATCACCGTGTCCGAGGCGAGACGTTCGAGGGCGAGGTGCATGGCCTCCTCCGAGCGGCCCCGCTCGCGCAGCAGGGCTTCGAGCAGGGACACATCTTCGCGGCGGCACTCGACGCTGGCCGTAACCGGGCAGGCCGGGCCGATGTTCGCTGCGGTCGCTGCCGCCGGCAGGTGGGAGGCCGCGACGAGGAAGACCGCGGCGCCGGCCGCCCGAGCGCCCCCAGGTCCGACCCACACCACGACCGGCACGCGGGAGGTCCGGACGGGCGCGACGACCTGATGGGCATCGACATCCAATCCGCCGGGGCTGTCGAGTTGGACCACGATGGCCTCTGACCCGCGCGCTTCCGCCTGCTGCATGAGCCGCCGCACCGCGGCGACAACCGGTGGATCCAGAGGACCGCTGATCTGGAGGATCTCGACGGTTGACTCGTCCCAGCCTGGGTCTTGGCCTGACTTATCGCCCTCTTGGGCAAGCCGAGATCGCTCCCTGCTCCAAGACCCGCTCCTGCTCCAAGGCCGCTCTCCCGCCCCAGGCTCGTGTGTGCGCTCATCGGCAGCGAGCGCAGGCAGAGCGGCCCCGGCCAGCAGGAACAGGAAGGTGAGGACGGCGGGGAGACGGCGGAATCTCAGGGACACAGAGCGGGCCATCGCGCGACAGCGTACTGCCATGACGGGGCGCGCCTGACCGCGGGGATCCAGCCGCTACCGCTGCGCTGCCCCAGCGACCTACCCTTGCCGCATGTCGTTCACCTCGGTCAGCACGACCGCGCCTCGCGCCGCACAGGAGGGCTTGGACGAGCTGTTCTGGTCACGGCTCGCGATCGTGACCGGAAAGGGCGGTGTGGGCAAGACCACGGTCGCTGCAGCGCTCGGGCTTGCTGCAGCGAGTTCCGGTCGACGCACCCTCCTCGTCGAGGTCGAGGGCCGACAGGCTTTCAGCCGGGTCTTCCGGACGCAGCCGTGGGACTACAGGGAGCGGGAGTTCCGACCCGACCTCTTCGGGGTGGCGATCGACCCCCACGACGCGATGTACGAGTATCTGGAGCTCTTCTACGGTCTCAAGCGGGTCTCGTGGGTGATGTCACGGGTGAACGCGCTCGACTTCGTCACCGCTGCCGCGCCGGGTCTGCGAGATCTCCTACTCGTCGGCAAGGTCTACGAGATCGAGAAGCGGCGACGCAGAGACGGCAGACCTGTCTACGACTTGGTCGTTCTCGACGCCCCTCCCACCGGCAGGATCGTCCCGTTCCTGCAAGCTCCCGACGCAGTGACAGAGATCGTCCGGGTCGGCCCTATTCGTCGCCAGGCCGGCAACATCATCGGAATGCTCGAAGATCCCCGTCGGGCTCGAGTGGTCGTCGTGACCCTCCTCGAGGAGATGCCGGTAACCGAGGGGATACAGGCGGTTGGAGCGCTGCGCGACGCTGAACTCGCCGTCGGACCGATCGTTGCCAACCGGGTGCTCAGCCCTCAACTCGGGGATTCGGAGCTCGAAGCGCTACTCGCGTTCGGCCCGCCAGGGCTCATGGACCGGGCCGAGCAGGCGGGAGTCTCGCTGTCGCCCGGTGCGGCAGAGCTCGCGATCGAGCAGGGCATCGCGCACTGCAGCCGGCTTGAGCTTGAGCGTCGCATGCGGAAGCGTCTCCTCGACGAGACTGGTCTGCCGCTGCTCGAATTGCCGCTCTTGAGCCGCGCCACCTTCGAGCCGGCCGATCTGGACGTGCTCGCCGAGACGATCGCGCTAGCAGTCGTCGAGGTCGGTCCGTTTGGGGGGGTACGGTGAGCCCAACTGAGAGGGCAACCCGCCGGACCCAGGCCCGGACGCTCGAAAACGACGTCCACGAGGCACATATCCTCCTATGCACCGGGGCAGGTGGGGTAGGGAAGACGACGAGCGCAGCAGCGCTCGCATTGGCCGCCGCTCAGCTGGGACGCCGGACGCTCGTGCTGACCATCGATCCCGCCCGCCGCCTGGCCCAGTCGCTCGGCATCGATGCGCTCGACAACACGCCCCGGCGGGTGCACGGCGTCAACGGCGAGCTCTGGGCGATGACGCTCGACATGAAACGGACCTTCGACGAGGTCGTCGACGAGCACGCCGCCACCCCGGAACGGGCCTCCGCGATCAAGTCGAACCGCATCTACCAGACCCTGTCGTCCAGCCTCTCGGGTACGCAGGAGTACATGGCGATGGAGAAGCTCCACGAACTCCACCTCACCGGAGACTGGGAGCTGCTCGTCATCGACACGCCACCGACGCGCAACGCACTCGACTTCCTCGAAGCACCGCGGCGCATGACCGACTTCCTCGAGGGCAGGCTGCTACGAGCCCTGCTGCTGCCAGGGATGGCGGCAGGCAAGGGGCTGACGCGCCTGGTGGGCTTCGGGACTCAGACGTTCATGCGGGTCGCGGGGCGGGTGACGGGTATGGAGCTACTCGAGGACCTGGCGGACTTCTTCCGCAACTTCGAGGGCATGTACGAGGGCTTCAAGGAGCGTGCCGAAGAGGTGCGGGCCTTGCTCGGTGAGCCGGATTCACGCTTCGTGGTCGTGGCCACACCCCAGCCTCCGCCTCTGCGCGAGGCACACTTCTTCCTCGAGCGGCTTCAGCAGGAAGGTCTCCACACGGCCGGCATGGTCGTCAACCGGGTCCATATCA
>JALZEO010000315.1 GCA_030862025.1 Actinomycetota bacterium
CCGGCTGACCCTGAGGGTATCTGCAATCTTCACCATGTCGGCTCTCGACTCTGCTCGCACCCGCCCTACGGCCGATGCACCCAGGCCACACTCTCGACCGGGGTGGGGGCGTCGGGGTCGATGCCGTAGCTGCTGATGGCCTTCTTCACCGTCTCGACCTTCACATCACCTTGGGCGGCGAGCTGCGACAGGACCGTCACCACGATCGAAGGGGCGTCAATGCGGAAGTGGCGTCGCAACACCTGCCGGGTGTCCGACAACCCGAAGCCGTCGGTGCCGAGCACCGCGTAGCGCCCAGGTATCCAGTCGGCGATCTGTCCCGGCACCTCCTTCATGTAGTCGCTGACCGCGACGAAGGGGCCGGGCAGGTCGGCGAGGCAACGGCTGACCCATGGGATGCGGCGTTCACCGTCGGGGTGCATCCGGTTCCAGGTGTTGCACGCGATGCCGTCGCGAGCCAGCTCGTTCCAGCCCGGGGCGCTCCACACGTCGGCTGCCACGTCCCAGTCCGATGCGAGCAACTCCTGAGCTTCGAGCGCGAGCCGCATGGCGGGGCCGCTGGCGAGGAGCTGGGCGTGGTGCGTGCGCTCGGACGCCTGCTGGTAGCGGTAGAGCCCCTTGACGATGAGGGAGTTGTCGAGCCATTCGGGCATCGGCGGCTGGGGCGACGTCTCGTTGTAGAGGGTGAGGTAGTAGATGACGTCTTCTGGCTCGTCACCGTACATGCGGCGTAGCGCGTCCTCGACGATGACCGCGAGTTCGAAGGCGAACGACGGATCGTAGCTGATGACGGCGGGGTTGGTGGCGGCGAGCAAGTGGGAGTGGCCGTCCTGGTGCTGCAAGCCTTCCCCGTTCAGCGTCGTGCGACCGGCCGTCGCTCCGAGCAGGAAACCGCGGCAGCGTTGGTCGGCAGCGCTCCAGACGAAGTCGCCGGTGCGTTGGAAGCCAAACATGGAGTAGAAGATGTAGATGGGGACCATCGGCTCGCCGTGTATGGCATAACTCGACCCCGCCGCCGTGAACGACCCCATGGATCCGGCTTCGGTGATCCCCTCATGGAGGATCTGGCCGTCGGTGGCCTCAAGGTAGGACAGCAGCATCTCGCGGTCGACCGGGTCGTACTGCTGGCCGTGCGGACTGTAGATCTTCTGCTTCGGGAACAGTGAGTCCATGCCGAAGGTGCGGGCCTCGTCGGGAATGATCGGAACGACGCGCTCGCCGAATCCTTCCTTGCGCAGCAGATCTTTGAGGAGTCGCACGAACGCCATGGTGGTTGCGACTTCCTGGGTTCCCGAGCCTTGCTTCAGCGCGCGGTAGAGCTTCTTCTCGGGCAAGGGAATGGCGTTGTACCTCACCCGGCGCTGTGGCAGGAAGCCACCGAGCTCCCGGCGCCGTGCCATGAGGTACTCGTATTCGTCGCTGTCGGTACCCGGGTGGATGTAGGGAGGCAGGTCGCTCTCGAGTTCCTGCTCGGAGACGTCGAGGAAGAGCCGTGCCCGCAGGGTCTTCAGTTGCTCGCGCGTGAGCTTCTTCATCTGATGCGTCGCGTTGCGGGCCTCGAAGTCCGGTCCGAGCGTCCAGCCCTTGATGGTCTGGGCGAGGATCGCCGTGGGCTGCCCGGTGTGCTCCGAGGCTGCCTTGAAGGCGGCATAGACCTTGCGGTAGTCGTGGCCGCCGCGCGACAGCCTCTGGAGCTGTTCGTCGCTGAGGTGCTCGACCATTCGACGCAGTCGCGGGTCGGCGTCGAAGAAGTGCTCGCGGATGTAGGCGCCGGACTCGACGGCGTAGGTCTGAAACTGTCCGTCGGGGGTGATGTTCATCTGATTGACGAGCACGCCGTCGGCGTCCTGAGCGAGGAGCGGGTCCCAGTCCCGTCCCCAGATGACCTTGATGACGTTCCATCCGGCGCCGCGGAACACCGACTCGAGCTCCTGGATGATCTTGCCGCTGCCGCGCACCGGGCCGTCGAGCTGCTGGAGGTTGCAGTTGACCACAAAGACGAGGTTGTCGAGCTCCTCGTACGAGGCGACGGAGAGGGCTCCGAGGGTTTCGGGCTCGCGCGTCTCACCGTCGCCGATGAACGCCCACACCCGCTGCTGAGAGGTGTCCTTGACGCCCCGGTTGTGGAGGTAGCGGTTGAAGCGTGCCTGGTAGATGGCGTAGAGGGGCGACAGGCCCATCGAGACGGTGGGGAACTCCCAGAAGTCCGGCATGAGCCTGGGGTGGGGATAGCTTGACAGGCCTCCGGGCTGGGCCTCCCGGCGAAAGCGCTCGAGTTGCTCCTCGGATATGCGCCCTTCGAGGTAGGCCCGAGCGTAGATTCCCGGAGACGCGTGTCCCTGGATGAAGATGAGGTCGCCCCCACCGGGGCTGTCCTTGCCGCGGAAGAAAT
>JALZEO010000209.1 GCA_030862025.1 Actinomycetota bacterium
GCCACCGGCCCCGGCGTAGACGACTTCAACATCGGCGACGGCGTTTTCGGCGTGGTCATGAAACCCGAGCTCGGCGACGGAGGCTTCGGTGAGCTCGTCGCCGCGCCGGCCGCGTTCGCTGCCAAGGTCCCCGAGGGGCTCGACACCGCAACCGCCGGCGCCCTGGGGCTCGTCGGCGCCGCCGCCCACGACGCAGTCGAAGCCGTCGAACCACAGCGCGGCGACACCGTGCTCGTCTCCGGCGCCACCGGCGGCGTGGGCGTCATCGCCGTCCAACTCCTCAAAGCTCGAGGCGCCCACGTCATCGCCACCGCCGCAACCGAAGAGCAGATTGCGTTCGTCCGAGACCACGGCGCCGATGACGTCGTCGACTACCGCGGTGACCCCGCCGCCGCTGTGCACTACACGCACCCTCGCGGGGTCGACGCGGTGCTGCACTTCGCCGGCGACGGCGCTCGACTCGCAGCCCTCGTCGCCCCCAACGGACGGCTGGCATCCACCCTCGGCCTGAGCGCCGAGCAGCTCGACCGCGACGACCTCACCGTCATCCCTGTCATGGCCAACCCCGCCACGGCCACCCTGGCGCAGGTCGCCGATGCGGTCGCCGCCGGCACCGTCCGCCTCCCGATTGCGCGCACCTACCGCCTCGAGGACGTTCCCCAAGGGCTCGCGGATTTCGCCGCCGGCACCCTCGGCAAGCTCGCTGTCCGAATCCAGGATTGACCGGCGGCCCCGCACGGGTGCCGTTCGTCCCCCGCAACGGGCGCGTCCTCAAGCGAGAAGTCCCGGGAAACTCGGTCCGGTTCCGCTCTGTCGGCCGCTCGGCGTTGGGATGTGGCATGCGTCCCTCCAACGGAAACCGACGCGGTCGATGGCAATGACGAACTGATCCACCGCGTGCAAGCGACTCCTGGAGGCCACCCGGCGCTCCTCTCCTGGCGGAGTTAGGCGATCGGGCCATCACCAGCGCTGCCGCCGAAGGTTTGAAAGCCGGCCTCACCGGACCGCAGATCGCCGCAACTATCGACGAGCTTCAGGCCCAACGTGATGCGCTGGAGCGTCACCGCACCTAACTGGCCGCCGCGGACGAGCATGCTGCGGTCGCCGGCCAGCGCAAGCGTCGGCTGTGGCAGTTGGCCGACGTTGCCTGCCGCCGTCTGCACACCCTCACCCCCCTCCAGCAGCGCCAAGTGCTCGACCTGCTGGACGTGCACGTGTTCCTCCTCAAAGATGCCACCCGATGCGAGCCGACCCTGATCCGGATAGAAGGAACGGTGCATGACACTTCCCTCGACCCATTGGAGTCTCGGGAAGGTCGAAACCGCGGCGCCTCCGAGCACGAAACCTCACCGCGCTGTAGCGGCTCGCGCGCGCTGAGTCGAAGGTGCGATGTGGCTGGGACGCAGCCGGGCCACCGTCCCTTGAGAGTTTCCGTGCGAAGGCGGAGGAGGGCGTCAATCGCGCGTCTACGGCAGCATCCACTGGCTGGTCGACGCGGCTGGCCTCCCCATGGGGCGTGAGATCGGGCGTCTCGTGGTGGAGTGGGCGAGGACCGACGGCGCGGATCGTTAGTGCCGGGATCCTTCACAGCGGCTCTGAGATTACGCTGCTGTGATTGACGCGCGTTGGTACGCAGTGGAGCGGGCTCTGCATATCGGTGAGGGGTAGGGAGAACTCTTTTTCGCGTGCGAGATGCGGAGATGTCGCAGTATCGGGCGCGTCAATCCGGGTCGGGGCATGCCGATATCCGGGGCCGGTGCAGAACAGTGAGTTCTGATTACCCCGTTGGGTTATGGCCCCAGACGCTGGTAGGCGGCCAGCAGTTGGGCCGTCCAGGGCCAGCCGTCGGGCAGCCGCAGGATGCTGCGCCGCGCCCGGCGGATGATGCGGGCTGCGGTGTGCAGGAGGGTGTAGCGCAACCGTCGCGACTCGGCGCTAGCCAGTTCACCTTCGAGGAGCAGCCCGCGTGCGGCCGCCAGGAGCAGGCAACCCACGAGGATGCTTTCCAGCCAGGCGGCATGGCAGCAAAGGGGGTGAAGGGCAGGCGCTCCAGACCAGTGTCTTTGGCGGCCTTGATGCGGTTCTCGACGTTGGCGTGTCCGCGGTGGCGCACCTCGATGGCGGCGATCTCGGCACCGGTCTGGTTGGTGAGGATGACCTGGTGGCGCCATCCACCGTGGTCCCACAGGCGCAGCTGCGCGCCGGGGTGGGCGCGTTCGCGTCGCACGATCACCCGGCTACCCGCTGGTGCCCAGTGGGGAGTCAGGGCCAGCTCGGCGACCAGAGCGCCCCTGCGGGGCTGGCTATCGCTGGCAAGGGCCGGCTGCCAAGCCTCCCGGGGAAGTTGGCGGATTTCGACCGAGAACGCCTCCGAAGCCGCCACCGAGAACAGCAGGTTGCGGTCGGCCAGCCCCGAGAGGACCTTCTTGCTGTAGCCCGCCCCATCGGTGCGCACCAGCAGCTGGCGACGCACCAGGCCGGCGTCGTCGCCCTGGTGGTGGCCCGCCTGCCAATCCGAGGGCAGGCAGCGATGGCCTCGTCGATCGCCTGTAGCTGGTCTGAGGCGTTGTTGGCGTTGGCATTGCCCGGCCGCAGACGCCCCGCCAGGGGCAGGCCCAGCGGTTCGCAGAACACCAGCAGCGGTGAAACCCGAAGCCGCCCTTGAAGTGCGCCGCTGCCTGCTGCTTGTGCTCGGAGTGAATCTCGATCAGGGTCGCGTCGACATCCAGGATCAGCTCAACGGGGTCGGCGCGCTCCACCAC
>JALZEO010000232.1 GCA_030862025.1 Actinomycetota bacterium
GTCTCTGGCTGGGCAGTGGAAACCCCTGCATGCGATGTGCATCATGCTCTGGTGACCGTCAGTGACTGTGCAGCGAGCTGGGGTAGGCAGGGGGTTCACGGCCCTGCCCCGGCGGAGCATTAACGTGCCTCAGCAACGTCGGTCCCTTCGGGGAACCTCCCTTCTCCCGACAGCCCGCGGGCGGGCAGCCGACGCTGACTGGGCTCAGCCAGACAACGTAACCCATGCCGGTGGAGGTACTGCCCGATGACACTGAGGACCGCGCTACTGCGCTTGGTGAGGATGGGCAGCCCAGTTCGCCGTCGGCTGGGCCTCGAGAGGCTGTCAGCGACGGGACCAGCCCGTCGGGCAGTCAGTCAACGAGGCGTGCTCGTGGGCACGGTGCTGGCACTACTGAGCGCCAGTCCGTCGCTGCAAGTGGGCGGGGGAACGGCGAATTTCGCCGTCCCTCTGGCCGCTCCGCTTCCACCACTGGTGGTGCCAGCCGGTGCCGAAGCGGGGCATGAAGGCGCGCCCGCCACCAGCGCCCAACCGATCAGCCTGCAATCGCCAGCCTTTCAGCCGGTCATCGTGCGCCAACACCGCATCCAGGTCGAAGGCGTCATGCCGAACGGGCTCGTCGATGCACGGACCGTCGAGGGAGTGGCCTTCGCCACCGCCGTCCGGATCGGTGAGGCTCCCCTCGGCCCCCCCGGCGCCCCACCGATCCCCATACGGGTCGCTGCGGTCGATCCGGGGGAATTCCGGATCCTCACCGCGCAACCGGTCGCCGACGTGGTGACCCTCTGGGAGAACGTGGCAGGTGGGGATGTTGCCTTCACGCACGAGTTGGCCGGCAGGTCGGGGGCCCTGTTGGGCCATCCCGTGGCGATGAGAGCCGAGCTGGTTCGCGTAGGCGCCATCGCAAGTAACACCACTCCGCCGGTTGCAGACGCCATCGTCGCCCCCGCGACTGGTGACCGGCTGGGGCTGGCCCAGGTACCGCAGACGCTCCTCGTGGCCGTGCACGAAGGAGTGCCTCCCGAAGAGGTGGCACGACGGCTCGAGCAGCGCCTCGGCGCGCGAGCGATCGTCATTCCCGACCCGCGGGCACCGCGCCCGGTACCAGCCACTGGCAAGATCACTCCTGGCAACGTCTGGGACCTGCTGGCAATGTGTGAATCGGGCGGCAACTGGCATATCAATACCGGCAACGGCTACTACGGCGGGCTGCAGTTCCTCCCCGAGAGCTGGTACTGGGTGGGCGGGAAGGGGATGCCGCACGAGGCCACTCGCGAGGAGCAGATCTACCGGGCAACGCTGCTGCTCGCCCTCCAAGGCTGGAAAGCGTGGCCGGCATGCTCACTGAAGCTCGGGCTGCGCAAGGCAGATCCCGGGGAGAGAGTTTACGGCGCCGCAGCCACGAGCCCCGGTCCCGCCCCGAGACCAGCGGCGAGCAGTGGTGGTGCTGGTGGCGGCACCACCCAGCCGTCGTCGACTCCGCCACCGACGACCCAGCCAGCACCCCAGCCGAAGCCGAGCGAGTCCGAGCGGAACGGAAGGCTACGGCTGCTGCCCCCACTCAGGGATTAGCCGAGGCTCACGACACCGGATCTCATCCTGCCGGGTCGTTGCGCGACCGGGCCCGGCGTCGCCCCTGATGCTCGCCTTGTGAAGCCGCCCAGCGTTCCCGCTGGTCGGCGTCTAACGGAAGCCGGACGCACAGGTGCCGCCTCTTGATGGTGGTCTCTCTTCTGAGCCAAGGCAGCGCCATGCGCTCCTCTTCACGCTCGATCCAACGCCGACTTATTTCGAGCAGTTCAGCTCGGGCCAGCCGAGCGCAGGCGCGTCTCATCGACTCGACGTCCCGCCTCGCGGCCCGGCCCCCGGCATGCTCCGCAGCCAACTCGGACAGGGCGACCCAAGGTGGCCATGGATCAGTGTCAGCGTCAGCCATGAGACGCTCGAGCACCCAGAGCTGAACCGGCCCAAATCGAGCGAGGAGATCCCGCACGGTGTCGGCGGTGAACCCCACCCGCTGAGCCAGCTTCTCAACGTCGAGTCGGGTCACCCCACCACGGTAAGGGTTGGCCTCGACTTCAAGGTCAAGAGACAAGGCGGACAAAGACTGGATTCCTAAGGGGTACCAAAGAATCCTCACGCTCGAGGCTCTGAAGTCAGGTCAGAGCCGCTAGCCTCGCCGGTCGTGAGAGCCCGCGCCGTCGTCGTCACGGGTGTCGTCGCGCTCCTGGCCGGATGTGCCGGCTCATCGCCCGTGCCCGAGCCTTCCGCCGAGTCATCCACCGTGCCCTCACCCACGGCCACCACTCCCCGTCCACGTGACATCCCCATCCCGTCCCCACCGGATGTGGTCTCCTCCTCGACGCCCCACCCGCCCGCCGAACCCGGTCCCTACCAGGACCCGTTGCGTCTCGCCAGCGACCTGGTCGAGGCGGAGGGGACCATCCGGTCTGCCGACGTGCCGCCTGCGGACCTTGCCCGCTGGGCCTGGGCGCAGCAGCAGGCCTACCGCGACCTCGTTCTCCACTCTGAGTGGCGCGCGCAGGTCCGAGCCCTGGTCCCACTCGAGCTTCAACCCGCGTTCGACGCCAACCTCCACGCAGGTATCCGTCTGTGGGAACTGACGCGACCTCGCACCGGGCTGCCCGACTGGCACATCGTCCCACCACCAGCGCTCGAGGTGCTGCGGGCCCACTACGCGGCTGCCAGCGCCGAGTTCGGCGTGGCCTGGGAGTACCTCGCCGCGATCCATCTGGTCGAGACCCGCATGGGTCGAATACGCGGCACGAGCGTGGCGGGAGCACGCGGACCGATGCAGTTCCTGCCGAGCACCTGGGCGCAATATGGCGAGGGTGACATCGAGGATCACCGCGACGCCATTCGCGCAGCTGCTCGGTACCTCGCCGCGCATGGCGCGCCCAGGAACATGCGACGCGCTCTCTACGCGTACAACCACAGCACGAGATACGTCGAGGCCGTCGAAGACTACGCTTCGGTCATGCGTTCCGACCCCCGCACGTACCGGGGCTACTACCACTGGCGGGTCTACTACCGGATGACCTCAGGAGACGTCGTCCTGAACGAGGGTTGGGCGCGACGGTCGTGAGTCGTCGTGCCGATAGGGCGGCACGACGAGTTCGCCCCGCAGTCTCGGTTTGCCTAGCCTTCCCGGCCTAGCCTCCCTGGTCTAGCCGCCCTCGTCTGTCCCGAGTCGCAGTCGAAGGAGCCGAGGTGTCCACCGAGCTGCGTGCGCCGGCCCATCGGGCGCGTTGGGCACGCTTTCGCCGCCATGCCTGGATCCTGCTCGCCGCGGCAGCCTGGAACGCCTACGTCTGGATCACGCGACTCGGGCTCGTCCTCGATGGACGCAACAGCGTCCCCTTCCGAATCGTCCACGGCGTCCTCATCGTCGTGTCCCTCGCCTTCGCAGCCGCGATCGCTTTGATCGGCTGGCGCTGGCGTCGTGAGGCGAACGAGGAACTTCGAGGAGGGTCACCCCGCCGGGGCGCGGCTCGGATCAAGGCTGTGCCGTGACCCGTCTCCAGCGGCTCGCTACCTCGACCCTCGGGGTCACGATTCTTCTCGTCGCGCTCGGCGGGTTCACGCGTGGCAGCGGCAGCGGTTACGGCTGCGCCGATCGTTGGCCGCTCTGCGAGAACGGTCTGCTGGGCGGTCTTCTGCCCCGTCCGGAGTTCCCCATGGTCGTCGAGTGGACCCACCGCTGGTTCGCCTCGATCGCGGTCCTGCTGGTCGTCGCCACCACGGTCTACGTGTGGGTGCGGCACCGCACGGAGCGAGGCCTGCGCTGGGGCGTCACGGCTGCGCTCGTCACGATTCTCACTCAGGCGGGACTCGGCGCGGTCGTGGTCAAGACGAATCTCGCCACCGACCTCGTCTCCGTGCACCTCGGCGTCGCCATGGTGCTGCTCGCCCTGCTCAGCTTCGTCGTGGTCGAGAGCTTTTTCGCCGCAGGAGACGAGCCCATTCGCAGTGCCGCCCCCGACCGGGGTTGGCGTCGGACTCTGTCGGCCGGCCTGCTGGCGACGTTCGCCGTCATCGCGCTCGGCTCGCTCGTACACAACGAGTATGTGGGGGGCTGGCCGTTGGTTGGTGGCGAGCTCATCCCGGACCTGTCCCGCCGACTCGTCGCCCTCCACTTCGGTCACCGTGTCGCGGTCGTCCTCACGGTCGTGCTCCTGGCCTTGCTCACGGCCCTCGGACAGAGCCGTGGTCGGCCGGTCGCCGAGGTCCGCCTCGTGAGGTCGGGGTTTGTCCTTTTCGTGCTCAACATTGCGATCGGCGCGGCTCACGTCTTCACCCAGGTACGCTCGGCTGGACTTGTCGTCGGGCACCTGCTCGTGGCCAGCCTTGTGTGGTGCGCGCTTGCCGGCGCCGGCGCCATCGCCCGCCGCGCCGATCGCGCTGGTCTGCCCGACGCTCGCCCTCAGCCCGAACCCATGCGAGCCGGCACATGAGCTCGCTGCCCGCCGGTCAGGTAAGCCGATCCGGTCCCGAGGGGCCGAGCCGGCTCAGCAGCGCATCGGTCGTGCCTGCCGCAAGCCGACTCCCGGCAGCGGTCAAGGGCGCCTTCCCGGGCCGAGATGTCCGCGAGATTCTGTCCATCTACCTGAGCCTGACGAAGCCGCGCATCATCCAGCTCCTGCTCGTGACGACCGTCCCCTCAATGGTGATCGCCGCCGACGGCTGGCCGGGGACGTGGCTGGTGGTGGCAACCTTGCTCGGAGGAACCCTGTCCGCGGCGAGCGCGAACACCATCAACAATTACTTCGACCGCGACATCGACCGGATCATGCTCCGTACCCGCCAACGGCCACTCGCACGGGGCGTGATCAGCCCGGCCGCGGCCTTGAGGTTTGGTATCGTCCTGGGTGCGGCCGGCTTCGTCTGGCTCGCGCTGTTCACGAACCTCCTCGCTGCGCTGCTGGCGACGTCGGCGATCCTCTTTTACGTGTTCGTCTACACACTCGGGTTGAAGCGCAGGACGAACCAGGCAGTGGTCATCGGTGGTGCCGCCGGCTGTGTGCCGGTACTGGCGGGTTGGGCTGCGGTGACGGGGACCATCGAGCCGGTCGCATGGGCACTGTTCGCGATCATCTTCTACTGGACCCCGC
>JALZEO010000246.1 GCA_030862025.1 Actinomycetota bacterium
ATCTTGGCCTTGGCCTTGCCGAAGGACATCACCCGGCTGCCGCCCCCCTGCATCTGCTGCATGAGGAAGATGAACAGCAGGAAGATGAGCACGAACGGCAGCACCTCGAAGATGAGCCGCACAAGAGCAGAGCTCTGCTCAGAGTCGACCTCGACCCGCTCGATGTGGTTGCGATCGATGATCTCGGCGATCTGCTCGGCTTGGATCGCCTCGTCGTAGGTGGTGCGATACGCGATCGGGGTCTCGTCGGGAGCGTCCGGTTCGCGCAACTCCCCTCGCAGCAGGTAGGACTGCGACATGATCTCGACACTGACGACGCGTCCCTCGTTCGCTGCCCGCTCCCACTCGGAGAAAGACAGGACGCGTGGTGCCGCGGCACGGTTGACGAGGCTGACCGTCGCATACAGCGCGAAGAGGAGCACGAGGATCCACACGAAGGGTCCACGGAAGATGCGTTGCAAGTTCACGTGCTCCTCACCGCCTCCGGCCGGCCGCCCACCTGATGGCTGGACGCGCCCGTCTCCGCCTTGGAGGGTGGTGCTGTACTTCGACGTACCGCGCGATACTCGCGTGAGCTCTTGATGCTACCACCCACTTCCCGGTCCCACCCGGGTTAGCGGGACCGGCGTCGAGCGACCGCCCGGACCTTCGGCCCCTCTTCGCCGCGCAATGGACGGTCGGGGTGCGACGAGCTGGTTCCCCTATCGCACGAGGGACGCTCAGGAGTAGACCTCTGGCTTCAGCGTCGCGATGAACGGCAGGTTGCGATACAGCTCGTCGAAGTCCAGGCCATACCCGACCACGAAAACGTTTGGGACCGCGAACCCCTGGTAGCAAATGGGAAGGTCGACGCGCTGCTGACTCGGCTTGGTGAGCAGCGCGAGCACTTCGAGGCTGGCAGGACGTCGAGAACGCAGGTTGCGAAGCAGGTAGTTGAGGGTCAGGCCCGAGTCGACGATGTCCTCCACGAGGAGGACGTGGCGACCCTCGATGTCGATATCGAGGTCCTTGATGATGCGCACGACCCCAGAGGTCCGGGTCGTCGAGCCGTACGACGACACCGCCATGAAGTCGATGCTCACCGGCACGGTGAGGTGTCTGGCGAGGTCGGCGATGAGCACGAAGGCGCCCTTCAACACGCCGATGAGCAGCAGCTGACGGCCCGCATAATCGACGTCGAGCCGTGCTGCCAGTTCGGCGAGCTTCGCTCTAATCTGCTCGCCGGTTACGAGTACCTCGTCGATGGCCTCGGCCATCTGGGGCGCCAGCTCGAGGCCCGTCCGCCTAAGCACGTTGGCCAGCGGTTGGGGGCCCGGGTCGCGCCGAAGGCGCGGGCGGGTGGGCCCACTCATGCGGTCCTCCGGGAAAGGCAGGCCGAAACTTATCCGCCCGCGGTGCGGGGCTTTCCTGTCCTCGCCCGGCACGCTATCGGTCCGCCACCCACAGCGCAGCCGGCTGAGCGAGCAATTGAGGTCTCTGATCGCCAAACTTTCGTTCCCGGTTCGACCAAAGCGGGCCCGTGCCCCTGGTTCACTGCCCCTCGTGCTCGGAAAGGTCGACACGTCTGGATGGCCTGACCGCGATGTTGAGATCGGGCGTCACTCGGCCCGCGGCCGCAGCAGGAGCGTCGACGGCGACGCCGGGCACCCAAAGGAGGCGTTCGCCGAGCGCCACGATGGGGACGAGGTCGCGAACCGCCCGAGGAATCCCGGCGTCAACGAAGAGATCCTGCAGCTTCTGGCTTCCGGCTCGCCCTCGCACACGATCGCCCGGTCGTCGGGCACGAGCCACGAGGCGAGCTGAGCCGGCACCCCAGGCTGACCGGGCAAGTCCGTCGTCCTCGCCGCTCCCGACCCCGCCGAAGACCACCTGGCCGAGGGCCGGATCGCCCCCGGGAGGCAGAGCCTCCTCCGACGTGAAGTCAGCTGTTGGCTGCCGCCCGAGTGAAAAGTCTGGGGTGGCCCTGGAGTCCGGGGCGGCCACCGCGACGACGATATCCACGTCAGCGGGAGGCCAGAACGTCGTGCCGGGCACGGCTAGGGGCACGACGCCCGCCTTGGGCGGCTTGTGGGGTACCGCAGCCAACCAACCCCCTCCGTGCGTGACCGTCGCGCCGGGAAGGTCCACGGCCTGGCCCTGCGCCAGGGCGAGCACCGCGTTGACGTGGGCAGCTGAGACGGCAATCGGGGTGCCTCGCACCGCCGCCAGGAGTCGGCGCACGACCCGGGGAGCCAGTGCAGCGTCGAGGCAGGCGAGTGCTTCGGTCGTGATGGCCCGGGCCGGCCCGTAGGAGCGCACGGCTGTCAGTGCGACCCGGGCTGCCTCCGCCTCCAGATGTCCGGCGTCGACGCGAGCGAGATCCGCAAGCCGCGCAAGCGCCCCGACCGGGTCGGGTGCCAGGGTCTCGAAGGCTGGCAGGACGGAGTGGCGCACCCTTACCCGACGAATGGCCGGATCACGGTTCGTCGGGTCCTCGACCGTGCGAAGCTCCTCATGAGCGACAAAGTGGCGGATGTCACTGCGGCGGAGCCGCAGGAGCGGCCGCACGAGGTCTCCGCGCAGGGCAGCCATACCGGCCAGTCCGGATATGCCGGTACCGCGGGCAATACGTAGCAGCAGCGTTTCCGCCTGATCATCGGCGGTGTGACCGAGGAGGATCCAGCGCACACCAACCTCGCCTGCAAGCCGGCGCAGGGCGGCGTAGCGGGCGTCGCGGGCCGCAGCTTCGGGCCCCTGGCCTCTTGGAAGGACGTCGACCTCGGCGATCCTCAGCCGCAGTCCCAGGGCTTGGGCGTGGTCACGTACGGTGGCGAGGTCTGCGGCGTCATCGCGCAGGCCGTGTCGAACATGACCGAGGGAGAGCTTGAGGTCCGGGCGGGCCTCGGCGACGAGGTGGGCGAGAGCCGTGGAGTCGGGCCCACCGGAAATGGCGACCAGAGCTGCGGCGCCGGGTGGCAAGGCCTCGAGCGCCCGAGACACCTCCGCGACGAGCCCCTCCCGGGCAGTGCCGGACGGGAGCGGTCCGGGAGGTGGGGCTTGACGCGGGTCGCGCCGGGGTGTCATGGATCTCTACCGCTTCCGCTACTCGTTCGACCTCTCAGCGGTCGCTCCGTGCACGCGTGCGAGCCACGTCTCCGGCGCGGAGATCTCGTCGAGGGTCGGTAGCGCTCCCGGGTCTTTGAAGGCGGCGTTGAGCCCGGCGGTACCGACC
>JALZEO010000319.1 GCA_030862025.1 Actinomycetota bacterium
CATCCTGGCCCGCGCCTGGCTGCGCGTGATTTGGCGCTGCTGGCAAGACGGCGTCGCCTACGACCCCGCACTCCACCGCGGTGCCCAACAGCACCTGACCCCGGCGGCTTGACACAGGGCTACTCACGGGTCATCTCCGTCGCTGTCTTGGGAGACCCCAGACTTGTCCCGCACACGGTCTTGGGCAAGCCAAGACCGCTATCCCACCCAAGACAGCTCCTCTCGCGTCGCTCCTGCGGAGCGGCGCTCACGGAAAGAACTCGAGCAGACTCGCCTCCGGGCGACACGCGAAGCGGATGGGCGCGTAGCGCGACTGACCGAGTCCGGCTGAGACGTGTAACCAGACGGACCCGGCCTCCTTTGGAAGCGGCCAGCGTGAGCTGCCGCGGGCGAGCCGGGGGGGCAGGTCACAGTTCGTGACAAGGGCCCCGAACGGAGGGAGGCGGACCTGTCCGCCATGGGTGTGACCGGCGAGGATGACCCCGTAGCCGGCGGCGGCGAGCAGGTCGAGCGCGTGCACGTACGGCGCGTGTACCAGACCGAGCCGCAGGGTGGCGTTCGGTTCCCGAGCCGCGATCGTGGCGGACGACGGCAGCCGCATCGGATCAAGGTGGGGGTCGACGAGTCCCGCGACCTCGACGACCGCGTGACCGAGCTCGAAGGTTGCATGCTGGTTTTCGAGCACACGCCAGCCCGTGTCCTCGAGCCCCCGTCGCAGACGACCGGTGTCGAGTTTTGGACCCAGGACGCGACGGTCCCGGTCCGTGAAGTAATGATGGGGGCTCTTCGGAGCCGGGCCATAGAAGTCGTTCGAGCCGAGAACAGCCACACCTGGTGTCCCGCTTGCGGTGAGCGCGGCGAGCAGCTCGACGGTCGCGTCCTCGCACCCCACCGCTCCGACCAGGTCCCCGGTGGCGACCACCAGGTCGACGGTCTCCTCGGCCAGACTCCTGATGAAGCCTGCAAGGGACCGGTCGGATGACGCGAGGTGAAGGTCCGAGACGTGCAACGCCCGCAGGTGGCCGGGCGATCCTGTCCGCAGCGCCCCCGACAGTGCTTCCCGTCGCAGCCGGTACCAGCGACGCTCGACGAGAGACCCGTAGGCGACACAGGCGGCGCCCCCCCAAGCCACCGCAGCCGCCGCGCGGCTAACCGGCCTCACCCTCGGTCGGGGTCCCTGCGTGCGTGCCACCCCTGCCCGTCATACGGATCGTACTCGTCGTAGGGCGGGTACTCGTCGTACGGCACGTCCTCGTCAGGTTCGTCCCGACGCGGCTCCGGGCGCTCGTCGCGCCCGGCTTCGTACACGCCGACGGTGAGCGTGACACGGCCACCGGGGGGGAGCTCGCTACCCGGCTCCGGGCTTTGTGCCACGACAATTCGGTGCTCGGTGCGTTTGGTCACCGGGCGCTCCACCGTCCGAAGGTCATAGCCGGCGGCGTTCAGAATGCGAACCGCCTCCGACTCGCGTATCCCGACGACGTTGGGGACGGTCGGTTGGGGCGGTTCACCCCGACCATCGCTGACGGTGAGCCTGACGACCCCACCGATCGCGATGTCGCTGCCGGCGGAAGGCGACTGTGCGACGACCGTGCCGGCGGGGCGATGATCGGTCTTCGTCTCGACCTGGGACTTCAGCTGCTTATCGACGAGCAGGCTACGAGCGGCCGACTCGCGCATGCCGACGACCAGTGGAACGGTGGTGGTGGCGATCGGTGGAGGACTGGCCAGTGGTTCCACCGGTGTGCCCTCGAGCACGGCGGCCATGTAGTCCGCCCACATTTGACCGGGGATGGTGCCACCCGTGACGCGCTCGTACCTCTTACCCCCGGCCTCGACCCCCAGCATCGGTCTGGGGATCTCGTAGCCCACCCAGGCGGCGGTGGCGTACTGGGGCACGTAGCCGTTGAACCAGGCATCCACCCAATGCTGGGTCGTGCCGGTCTTCCCGGCTACAGGCCGGCGGAGTTTCTCCGAGATGTAACCGGCGGTGCCCCCGGGAGACGGCGGCCCGAGGAGTAGGTCGGTGACCCGGTCGGCCATGCCCTGCTCGAGTACGGGTTCACAATCGTCGGCGTGCTGGTAGATGAGGTTCCCCTGGGGGTCCTCAATGCGGGTTACGGCGAAAGGCGCGCAGCGCACGCCGTGATTGGCCAAGGTGGCGAATACCCCCGCCATCTCGAGCGGATAGACGTTGGCGGTCCCCAGTCCCAGCGAGCACGACTTCGAGCCGAAATCATCGATGTTCGGAGAATGCTGCATTCCCAGCGTTCGGGCCATCCGCTTGACCTTCTGGACCCCGACCGCAGCGGTGAGCTTCACATGGAAGACGTTGTTTGAGCGCTTCACCGCCTCGTACATATCCATGTAGCCGCCACCGCCTTCCTCGTAGTTCTCGGGGGCGTAGGGGTCGTCGTCCTCTCCGACGCAGCCCTCGATCGCCTGACCCGAGGATGTCTCGGCCGCCCAGCCCGGGGAGAAGCCGTCTTCCAGCGCAGCGGCAATGACAATGGGCTTGAACGAGGAGCCGGGTTGGCGTCCGCTACCCCCTGCTCCCGGCACCGCCGGGTTCACCTTGGTAACGGCGCACGCTGGAACGCCTTCGGGACAATCGCCAAACGATTTCGGCCCCACCGCCATGGTGGCGACGGCACCCGAACTCGGCTGGAGGGTGACGATCGAAGCGAGCGGGTCACCGACCGGATCGTCGAGGTAGCGGACGATGGTTCCTTCGGCGAGCCCCTGTAGCCGGGGATCGAGCGTCGTGTGGATGACGAGCCCGCCAGTCAGCAAGCGCTTCCAACGCTCCTGCTCGTCGGAACCGAGCGCGGCCTGCGCGTTGGGCTGTAGGTCGACGTCAGACTCGGCCAGCACGCGCTTGACCCAGTCCACGAAGAAGGGCTGTTTGGGGCCGGAGTCCTTGGCCACGTTCAGCCCTAGGGGACTGTTCTGCACCGCGGTGACCTGCCCGGGCGTGATGAAGCCCTCCTCCGCCATCTGCTCCAGGACACGCGTCCGTCGGGCGCGAGCGGCTGCGGGGTTGCGGGTAGGGTTGTTGTTCTCCGGCGAACGAATGAGTCCGGCGAGCAGGGCGGCCTCCGCCACGTCTATCTGCGTGATGTGCTTCGAGAAGTAGTGCTGGGCGGCCGTGCCAATCCCGTACACCCCGTCGCCGAAATAGGCGGTGTTCACGTACCGCTCGAAGATCTCCGCTTTCGACAGGCGCTTCTCGAGCTTGACCGCATAGACGGCTTCCCGGATCTTGCGGTCGAGGGTCTGTTCGTTCGACAGAAGCGCGTTCTTCACGTACTGCTGTGTGATCGTCGAGCCGCCTTGTTCGATCGCGCCCGAGCGCACGTTTGCGACAAGAGCACGCAGGATGGCCTCGTGGTTGATGCCGTGATGGTTCCAGAACTCGGCGTCTTCGGTGGCGAGAACGGCGCTTTGCGCTATAGGTGGTATCTGGTCGAGCGTGACATAGACGCGGTTCTCCACCCCGTGGAGGTCAGCGAGCTTCGAGCCATCGGCTGCCAGGACGACCGAAGTCTGTGCCGGTTTCTCGAGATCGTCTGGCAGGGGTGGGAAGTCCAGCACCGTGGAGCGGACGCTGGTAACGCCACGGTTCACCGCCAGGGCACCCGGCAGGAAGAGTGCGCTCAGGAAGACCCCGGCGCCCACGACGACGAGGGCGAGCAGCAACAGCCGCGCGAGGAGCGCAACTCGCCGCGCGCCGGCATCGTAGGTTGTCACCGGCCCTCCACAGGCCTGGGT
>JALZEO010000257.1 GCA_030862025.1 Actinomycetota bacterium
CAGCTCGACTTCAGGTCCCGGAACCGACGCTTCCACGTCTCCCAGGAGAAAAATGGGCGGAGCAACACCGGCGGCGGCAAGCTCCCGGACAACTGCGAGACCGTCATGGGTCGTGCCGACATCGACCACCGCAGCGTTGAAGCTCGCGGCACCCTCGGAGGAAACCTTATTTGCGGCGCGGATCGAGACGACATCACGAGTTTCGGCCATGAGCGAGAGCGCGAGCGAGGCGTCGTTCGAGACGACGAGTACACGCATGCTCGGTCCCAGTCAGCCGATGCCCGCAGTCTAGTCATCATGCAACGACGGGCCGTCCTCATGCTCGTGAAAGAGTCCGGCTGCCTCCAGCGCGTCCGGACAGGCACCCGACGGGCTACCGACCGGTAGGTAGGCAGCCGGTAGTGTCGCGAGAAGGAAGGTCCCACCGGACGCGCGGACGGATCGGCGCGGGGTGTGCCACAGATACTCCGAGCCTGCTCACGGGAGAACGCCGGATGAAAGTCATCCCGCCACTCTCCGGCCACGAGCTGCTCCTCGTCGTCTTTCAGTTCGCGCTGCTGCTCCTCGTCGCACGGACCCTCGGCGAGGTCGTGCGACGCTTCGGCCTGCCGTCGGTCGTGGGTGAGCTCCTAGCCGGTTTCGTGCTGGGTCACACCCTGTTCGGCAACCTCTTCCCACGGGCCTTCGAGGCCGTCTTCCCGCAGACGACGCAGCAGTTTCACCTCATCGAAGTCATCATGTGGGTGGGCGTGATCATGCTGCTCGTCCTCACCGGCCTCGAGACCGACACCGAGCTCATCGTCCGCAAGGGCAAGGGGGCGGCCGCCATCTCGATCGGCGGCATCGTCATTCCTTTCTTGACCGGCGCTGCGCTCGGCTTCGTCCTCCCCCAGGAGTTCCTCGCCCGGCCCGATCAGCGCTTCGTGTTCGCGCTGTTCATCGGCACCGCCATGAGCATCTCCGCGATCCCCGTCATCGCGAAGATCCTCATGGAGATGAACGTGATCCGGCGCGACCTCGGTCAGATCACGCTCGCGGCGGGCATGATCGACGATACGGCGGGGTGGATCCTGCTGTCGGTCGTAGCCGGACTCGCGAGTAGCGGGACGGTGAGCTTCGGATCAGCGGGCATGGCGATCCTGTCCGTCCTCATCATCTTCGTCCTGGCGTTCACCCTCGGTCGGAGGTTCGTGCGCTGGGCGATGCGGATGCTCGACGTCCACCTCGGCGGCGACATGGTCATGATCACCGGGCTCATGGTGATCGCGCTGCTCTTCGGCTCGCTCACCCACCTGCTGCACCTCGAGGCTGTGCTCGGGGCGTTCATCGCCGGGATCCTGGTCGGCGAGGTGAAGCGCTTCGATCACCGGCTCCAGCACATCTTCGAGCAGCTCACACTCGGCGTGTTCGCCCCGGTCTTCTTCGCGATGTCAGGCATTCGCGTCAACCTTGCCGAGCTCGCGCGGCCGACGACCGCGCTCGTCGCCGCGGCCGTGCTCGCCGTCGCCATCTTGGGCAAGTTCGTGGGGGTGTACGCGGGTGCGAAGGTGAGCAGAATGGGCCACTGGGAGGCACTCTCGCTCGGCGCCGCGATGAACGCACGCGGGGCCATCGAAATCATCGTGGCGACGATCGGGCTGAGCCTCGGGGTGCTCACCCTGCCGATGTACTCGATCATCCTCATGATCTCGATCGTGACCTCGATCATGGCGCCCCCCCTGCTGCGCTGGACCCTGCGCCGTGCCGAGTTCTCCGAAGAGGAGCAGGAGCGTCTCGAGGCGGAAGAGCGACGTGAGGAGAGCTTCGTCCCGAACCTCAAACGGGTGCTGCTGCCATCAACGGGAGGCGCGAAGTCGCAGATCGCCGCGCAGGTCCTCGGTCTCCTCATCGAGGGCGAGGAGGTCGAGGTCACCCGCATGATCGTGACGAACGCCGAGCTCGAGGGTAGCGACGAGCGGTTCGAACGCATCGACGAGCGTTTCAACGACGTGCGCAAGGTCGAACGGGAATGCGACGACGGCATCGCTTCGGTCGTGCTCGACGAGGCGGGGCAGGGTTATGACCTGCTCGTCCTCGCCGCCGCGGAGGAGGGCGCGAAGGGGAGCGGCCCACTCTTCAGGGATCTTGTCGACGAGATCATCCAGGACTCCCCCTGTCCCCTGCTCCTGATCGCTGTTCGCCCGGACGTGGAGGGAGGGGACGCGGACCTTGACCTCCGCCACATCCTGCTGCCCGTGCACGGCACCCAGGACGACCGGCGCGCCGCCGAAGTCGCGTTCTGGCTCGCACGAGACCGAGATGTCGTCGTCGATGTCCTCCACATCGTGAGCAGCCGGCACCACGAGACCCTGACGAAGACCGAGAAGGAGTCAGCGTCCGAGGCGGTCGAGATGGGCGAGGACCTCGTGAATGAGATCGCCGACCTCGGTCATGCCATGGGCGCCACGGTCCACACCCGGGTGCTCGTCGCCGACCAACGCGACAACGCGATCGTCGACTACGGCCGCGACCGCGCCGACCTCATCGTGCTCTTGAGCGACCACCGGCCCGTCTCCCAACGGGCGTTCTTCGGTCACGAGACTGACCACATCCTGCGGGAGGCGAGCTGCCCGGTCGTGGTGATCAGCGGCCGTTGATCGTCGACGCACACTGAGGTAGAGGGATCCCTGCCCAGCTCGTGACGCGATCTTCGAGGCGCCGAACGCCCCTCGCAGCGACTTTCGCACAACCCGTTGCTAACTAGCCGTATTGTGCCGATACTTTCGGTGCGAGGCGTGGGACGGGCTCGCTGATCACAAGGGGGATCATGAAGCGACGCAGGATTCTCGTCGCCGTAACCCTGCTTTTCGCGCTCCAAGCTGCGGCCCTGCCGGGTGACCTGGAGGCCCACCCCTCCACCTACTGCGGGCACGGGTCCAGCGGCTACACGATCACGTCTCGTTTCGAGCGCGAGTGGTGGGCCCCGGATGGCCACTATCACGAGTACAGCCATCGGCGCTGGGGCGGATGGGAGATCCATCCGCGCGTCGTGAAGCCGTGCCCCCATTGAGGCTGTCCGTGAACAAGCCCCCGAGCACACTCATCGACCGTCCCGCTCACCGCGACTGGACAATCTGGCTGGCAGGCGTCGTCGTGGCCGTCGGCCACCTCTGGGACGTCGTGGAGATCTATCTTCTCGACCGGCAGATCTATTACATGCTCGGAGCCCAGGGGTACGCCGTGACCCTCCTCGCCGAGCTCCTGCTCGCGGCGATGACCGGGACTTTCGTGGTGGTGGTACTGACCACGACACGTCGAGCGATCCGGAACTGGCGCTACGGGCGTTACCTGGCTCGAAACGTAACTATCCTGACATCTCCCGTCCAGGAGCGGCGGACCCTGCGGCCCCGCAGTCCGAACGGTGCCCCACTCCCCCAGTCGAATGGCGGCACCCCCCGCGGTGCGCCCGGTGGCTTGCCGTCTCCTCGTCCGAGACTGGCTCTGATTCGACCTCGCTTCAATGACGACACGTCACCGACCTCGACCGGAATCGACCCTGGCCTGCACGGCCACGGCTGACCCCGAACCTGCCCAGTTCCGGGGAGCGGAAGGCGGTGGAGGCGGCAACAAGCCCCCCCTCCCGCTTGGAAGGGATGGTCACCAGCAAGCCGACGAGCGCCCATCGCCGGGCACCTCGGGGGCTGTCCAGGGTGATCGCGGCGGTTCCGGCGCAGACCAGCTCGTGCAGAGCCCTTCGCTGCTGGCGTTCCGCCACGTTCCTGCCTGCGCTTGGCACGCTTAGCTCAGCCATCCGCCATCCAGACGGGCAGGCGGCGATTCCCCCATCCCTCGGGGCGCCCGTCGAACACACCGGCACAAGGGGCACCGCAGGCGCGGCAGCTACCGTCTGGCGTCAACCGGTACCCGGCAACGGTGTAGACGTCGCGTTCGACGAGGGACGTGCCACAGGCGTGGCAAAAGGTCGTCGAGCCCTCCCGGTCACGGATGTTGCCGGTGTAGACGTAGTGCAGACCGTTTCTCAGCGCGATCGCCCGCGCCCGCCGGAGCGTGGCGGCCGGCGTGGAAGGGACGTGGAGGAGCTTGAAGTCTGGGTGGAACGCCGTGAAGTGGAGGGGCACATCCGGGCCGAGGCTGTCCACCACCCAGCCCGTGAGCCGGTCGATTTCGCCGTCCGAGTCGTTGTAGCCGGGGATGAGCAGGGTGGTGATCTCGAACCAGACTTTCGTCTCGTGGCGCACGTAGCTGAGGGTCTCGAGCACCGGTTCGAGTCTCGCGCTGCACACCCGCTGGTAGAAGTCGTTCGTGAACGCTTTGAGGTCGATGTTCGCGGCGTCCATGTGGCGAAAGAAATCGGTCCGGGGCTCGGGGCAGACGTAGCCGGCAGTCACAGCGACCGCGCGGATCCCCAGCTCGTGACACGCGTCGGCCACGTCGATCGCGTATTCGTGGAAGATGACCGGGTCGTTGTACGTGAACGCGACGCTGCGACAGCCGAGCCGGGCTGCCGTGGCGGCGATCATGGTGGGCGAAGCCTCGGCTGCGAGCGTCTCGACCTGGCGGGACTTGCTGATGTCCCAGTTCTGACAGAAGCGGCAGGCGAGGTTGCATCCGGCCGTACCGAACGAGAGCACAGCCGAGCCGGGGAGGAAGTGGTTGAGCGGTTTCTTCTCGATGGGGTCGACGCAGAACCCGCTCGACCGCCCGTAGGTGGTGAGAACGATCTCGCCGCCTTGGCAGCCCCGGACGAAGCAGAGGCCGCGTTGACCTTCGTGCAAGCGACAGGAGCGCGGGCAGAGATCGCACTGAACGCGCCCGTCGTCAAGCACGTGCCAGTACCGCGTCGAGGTGATCGCCGCGGGATCAGCGTCGACGATGCTGCCCAATGCCTCCTCCACGTCCGCTGGCATGCAGCAGGATTACGGAGAAGGTAGCGAAAGGAAGGGACGGGGGCTGTGGCGTGACCCTGGGGAGGATGCCCTGAC
>JALZEO010000060.1 GCA_030862025.1 Actinomycetota bacterium
GCAGCGACGTGACGGGTCGCAGGAGATGGCGGACCGGAACGTCGGGGCGACGGGCGCCCGGCACGCGGGCCACATCGTCGAGGCGGACGATGCCAATGGTCTCGCCGTGCTCGGTGATGGGAATGACGTCCTCGGGGGAACGACGCAATTCGTCGGCCACGTCAGCCGCCGTGGCATCGGCGGGCAGCGCAGGGGGCAGACGGTCGAGAAAGCCCGCCAGGGTGCGCCCTTCGAGGATCTGCTGCAGCTCGTGCTGGGCCACTTCTTGGCGGGCCGCGACGACGAGGAACCAGCCGATGAACGCGAGCCAGACGCCATCGATCATCAGGCCACTCACGACGAAGATGAGGAAGAGCCCGACCACGACGAACAGGCCGCCTATGACCTGACCGGTCGCGGCCGCGGTCCGCACCGCTTTGCCACGGTCCCCGGTCCCCCACCACACGATCGAGCGCAGGATGCGACCCCCATCGAGGGGCGCGCCCGGCAAGAGGTTGAAAGCACCGAGCATGAGGTTGATCCAACCCAGCAGACCCGCGACGTCAGCTACGAGGTTCAGCCCCAGCGGGATGGCGTAGGCGGCGATGATGCCGAACAGCGCCGCGAGTACGAAGCTCGAGAAGGGTCCGATGGCGGTGAGCGCGAACTCGTCGCGTGGGCGCTTGACGTCGAAGCGGGTCTCGGTAACCCCGCCGAACAGGAACAGGGTGATGCCCCCGACCTGAACTCCCCGATGCAGCGCCTCGAGCGAGTGGGCGAGTTCGTGCGCGAGCACCGATGCGAAGAAGAGGACCGATGCGACGACTGCCACCGCGATGGCCGGACCGGTCGCGTAGTCGTACACGCTGGTGAAGCGGGCCCAGAAGCTCCATGCCACGAGCAGGGCGATGATGAGCCACGAGGAGTGGATGCGGATGTCGATGCCTCGGATGGAGCCGATCCGCCAGGCGCCGGTCAACATTGGATCGTGCCCTCCATGTCAGGGCAGCGGAGACGAAATGATCACGAGTCATACTAGGTGCGCACCTGGCTTCGGATCTCCGGCGGGGGTCTACGAACGCTGCCAGGGGATGGCGAGGGTGACCAGCACGAGCGCGAAGAGAAACGCCGCCCCGACGGTCCGCCACGCCTCCCTGCCACCGTGACGGCGCGCCCGGACCGCCCCGAGGTGCACGACGACGGCCGCGACAAGCATGACGGCGGGATGGATCCGCGCGATGAAGAAGTCTTGCCGCCAGCCCGCATTGATCAGGTACAGCACGACCCCCAGAACGACCTGCACATCGACGATCGCCACTCCGAGCGCGAACGGGGCACGCCGGTACGGCACGGACCGAGGGGCCTGAAGCAACGCGTACGCTCCATCCAGGAGCAGGACCCCCAGCACAAACCAGCGCAGCACGGAGTGGATCGTGACAAGCAGGTCGGACATGGCGGCTCCTTGGGGCGGCTCGTCACCGGCGGCTCCTCCCCTGGCGTGGGGCAGACTAGAAGCCAAGGTCGAGACCGGTGCGGTACCCCAGCGAAGCGGTCGGGCCTTAGCCCGTCGTTGCGGCCCGCCCATCCGTACCTGCACGGCAAGCAGGCGGTCGCAAAGATGGAGGTCGAGAACAATCCGGGCGGGTGAGCACGCCCCGGCGCATTCCGCGCTCCCGCCCCCCGAGGTCGCGAAGGAGCACTGATGACATTTCTCGACTCGATCCCCCGCCTACCCGAGCCGCCCACGATCCGGGTGCCTGACGTGTTCGCTCCAGCGGTCGGCAAGCCGGATGCCGACGGCGTGCTGACGCTCCAGCTGTTCCACGGCGGCGCGTGGCAGCCGGCCGAGACCGGGGAAGTCTTCGAGGTCAGCTCGCCCATCGACGGCAGTCTCATCGCGCGTGCGCAGAAGGCGGGGAAGGAGGACGTGAAGCAGGCGATCGCCGCCGCGAAGCGGGCTCGCAGCACGATGCAGAGGATGCCGGCCTCCGAGCGCATCCAGATCTGCGTGCGAGCGGCCGAGATCATGAGCCGTCATGCCGACGCCTTCGAACACGCGATCGTCAATGATCTCGGCAAGACTCCCTCGTCGGCCAGGACCGAGACCGACCGGACGGTGCTGCGACTGGAACTCGTCCGCGAAGAGGTACGCAAGATCTTCGGCGACTACATCCCCGGCGATTGGGTGCAGGGCACCGAGGGGAAGTCCGGGGTCGTCCTGCGGGAGCCGTTGGGGACGGTGACCGCGATCGGCCCCTTCAACTATCCGCTCTTCACTCCGGCCGCCAAGATCATCCCGGCGCTCGCGGCCGGCAACTCGGTCGTGGCCAAAGCCCCGTCGGATTCCCCCTTTGCCCTGCTCATGTTCGCCCGCATGCTCGACGAGGCAGGACTGCCCAAGGGGGCTCTCAACGTCGTGACCGGGCCGGGCTCGGAGATCGGCGACCTGCTGGCCAGCCACGAGGACATCTCCATGGTGTCGTTCACGGGCTCCACTCCGGTGGGCTACAGCCTGGCGGCCGCAGCTGGGCCGAAGCCTCTGCACCTGGAACTCGGCGGCAACGCCGCGGCGATCGTGCTCGCTGACGCCGATCCCGAGCACGCGGCGGCGAGGACGGTCAAGGGCGCGTTCAACCTCGCCGGCCAGCGCTGCTCGGCCGTCAGCAGGGTCATCGTCGAGGAGGGACTCTACGACGCCTATGTGGAGCGTGCCCTCGAAGAGGTGCGTACCTGGGTTCTCGGCGATCCGCGGGCGGAGGGGGTCGATGTCGGCCCTCTGAAGGGTCCCGACGAGGCGACGAGGGTCAACGACCTCGTTGAGGACGCGGTCAAGAAAGGTGCAGAGCTGTTGGCTGGCGGAGAAGCCGCGGACGCCTACCACCAGCCGAGCATGCTCGTGGACGTGCCTCTCGACGCCGAGATCGTGTGGGAGGAGACCTTCGGTCCGGTGCTGACCGTGGTTCGGGCGACCGATGCCGAGGCAGCCATCGAGATCGCGAATCGCTCGCGCTACGGGCTCGACGGGGCCGTCTTCACGCGGGACCTCGAGAAGGCCTGGGGGGTGGCAGCCGCACTCAAAGTCGGGATGGTGGCAGTCAACGACGCACCGTCCCACGGAGTAGGACATTTCCCGTTCGGCGGCCGTACCCCCGATTCCGGTCTCGGGCGCGAGGGGCTCGGCTACTCCATCGATGAGTGCACGGCCTTGAAGACGGTCGTCCTGCCGACTTGAAATCCCGGCGTCGGTCCGCGGGCAGCCGATTGGAACCGTGATCACCTCACGGGACATCCGACTCAACCAGCGCGTTGAATACCTGCAGCCGCCAGAGCAGCGCCGGGACGTCCGACTGTGGAAACTCGACGCTGGGGACGAAGTTCCATCCGTTGCGTCCGAAGCCGGTGGGAACGAGCGGTTCGGCGTCGAGCGGCCACTCGTCGCCGCTCAACTCGACGTACGGCAGAAGACCGTAGCGCCACCTGCCCGGCTCGAACTCGGGACCAGCAGACGGCGCCGTTGAGTCGTGCTCCGTCATCCGATTCCACACGCTGTCCTTGTCGGGCTCGTAGACGCCGATGATGCTCAGAAAGAAGGCGAGGTCACCGAGGTCGTCGAACACCAGCCAGGCATAGCCGGAGTGCCCTTCCTGGCACGACTGCTGGGTACGGACTCCAGCGCGCCAGATCTCGGCGACGAGCGGCGCGATTTCGACGTCGAGTGGCACCTCGTACCCGTCCGGATGACGCACCATGACGGTGTCGTGCCAGATCATGGGCGTCTCCGCGGCGACCCGCTGCAGATCGCGGGGCTCACCGACGACCTTCAGCCACATGAAGTCGGTCACACTGCCGCCCGTCCCGCCAGAACGGGGCCCGCCCTCGCGCGCTGCGGCGGCTGATGATCCCGGTCCGGCGTCGGAACCCCCACGCTGATTGCCCCTCCGGGCACCGGCTGATGGCAGGGCGGTTCTCCGCCTGGGCGCCGTAACCGTCAGGGACCTGCGCTCTCGGACTCCACGTCGGCCGGAGGCCGGACCCTGCTCGATCGTCATCAGCTCGCAACTCGGAGAGCTGGAGGCGTTGCTGTTATGGCCACCATCTGGCATACCGACTTACCTCCAAATGTTGCCGAAGTGACGCCGAAAACCAGCGCTCAAGATCGTTTTTTCTCCCCGTGTCAACGACGGCGACAAGTCGGCAAAGGGCTGAAGGATCCGCGTAATTTCCCCATACATCACCTTTTGACTCGAGCCTTCTCATGCAGCCCTAGCCGGTGCGCCTCGTGGGAGCAACGCCCACGAAAGGACCACGTCAGAATGCAGCCGTGGCAAAGCATGGGGAAGATTTCGAGGGTTGAACCCCCGTGCATCTCGATCCCTAAGGAGGATCGTCACTACTTTTCCGACCCGCAATCAGAGCAGGTCACACTGCGTATTAGGCGGTGCTTGGCAGACCGTGCACTTCGCATGCTAAGAGTAAAGGTCCATCATACGGAGCGCAAGTGACGGAAGTAACCCTCGGGGCTGACATGCCCCTGCTAGACATGTCGGACTGCGGGCTTTAGCGCAAGTCTCCTCTGTTTGTTGCCGCCTTTTCGCGCCGTGGTGCCGCTGCGGCCCCCGCTGCGGCGAGGCCCATCGCACCCGGACGCGATACCGGCCCACGACGCTAGAGTTGGTGCACGCTGCAGTATGGTCGGCGGATCGGCGTGGAACGCCGAGGCCTCAGACGTTGACGGCCTCGAGGGCGGCCAGTTCACGCTTGAGCTCCGCGGTCTCGTCACGCAGCCGCGCCGCGTACTCGAAGCGCAGCTCCGCAGCGGCCTCGTGCATCTCATCGGTGAGCCGCTGAATCAGGGCCCGCAATTCCTCGCGTGGCAGAGGCTCAGGCTCTTCCGCCCGGGGCCGTAAGCGCGGCGCCTCGAGGGGCTCGTAGCGCTGCCCGGCCTCAGCCGCGCGGGCGGCCTGGATGATGTCGCCGACTTTCTTGCGGATGGTCTGAGGATCGATGCCATGAACGCGGTTGTAGTCGAGTTGCTTCACCCGCCGCCGTTTCGTCTCCTCGATCGCGGCGCGCATCGAATCGGTCACCTCGTCCGCGTACATCACGACCTGACCATGAACGTTGCGGGCGGCGCGCCCGATGGTCTGGACGAGCGAGGTCTCGGAGCGAAGGAACCCCTCCTTGTCCGCGTCGAGTATGGCGACGAGCGACACTTCGGGCAGGTCGAGCCCCTCGCGCAGCAGGTTGATGCCCACGAGCACGTCGAAGACGCCGAGGCGCAGCTCACGGAGGATCTCGATGCGCTGGACGGTGTCGATGTCCGAGTGCAGGTAGCGGACCTTCACCCCGTTCTCGAGCAGGTAGTCGGTGAGGTCCTCCGCCATCTTCTTCGTCAGGGTCGTGACGAGTACACGCTCGCCCGCCTCTACGCGGCGGGCAATCTCGGCCATCAGATCGTCGATCTGGCCCTTTGTGGGACGTACCAGGACCTCAGGGTCGACCAGGCCGGTAGGACGGATCACCTGATCGACGATCGTGCTGCTCTCTCGGCGCTCATAGGGGCCAGGGGTGGCGGAGACGAACAGGCGCTGGCGGACCTTCGCCAGAAACTCGTCGAACCGCAGTGGCCGATTGTCGAGCGCCGAAGGCAGCCTGAAGCCGTGCTCGACAAGGGTCTCTTTCCGCGAGCGGTCCCCCTCGAACATCCCGCCGAGCTGCGGGACCGTGACGTGAGACTCATCGACGATGAGCAGGAAGTCGTCCGGGAAATAATCGAGCAGGGTGAACGGGGGTTCGCCACTTGCCCGTCCGTCAAGATGCCGCGAGTAGTTCTCGATGCCTGAGCAGAACCCGACCTCGCGAATCATCTCGAGGTCGTAATTCGTGCGCATCCGGAGCCGCTGTGCCTCCAGTAGCCTGCCCTGTGCCTCGAGCTCGGCGACACGGGAGATGAGCTCTGCATCTATCGTGCGCAGGGCCGACTCCACGCGCCGACGGGACGCGACATAGTGGGAGGCGGGGAAGACCGCGAACTCCTCCACCTCGCCGGTCATCTCGCCGGTGAGGGTGTTCAGCCTGGTGATGCGCTCGACCTCGTCTCCGAAGAACTCGAAGCGCACAGCGAGCTCGTCGTCGGTCGGAAACACCTCGAGCGTGTCGCCCCGCACCCGGAAGGAGCCACGTACGAAGTTCAGGTCGTTGCGGGTGTACTGGAGATCGACGAGCTTGTGAAGGGCGAGGTCGAGGCCGTATTCCTCCCCCCGCCGTAGCCACAGCACGTGGTCGCGGTACTCCTCGGGGGAGCCGAGGCCGTAGATGCACGACACGGAGGCGACCACCACGACGTCGCGCCTGGACAGCAGCGACATGGTCGTGCGGTGCCGCAGACGCTCGATCTCGTCGTTGATCGTGGCGTCCTTCTCGATGTAGGTGTCACTCTGCGGGACGTACGCCTCCGGCTGGTAGTAGTCGTAGTAGGAGACGAAATACTCGACCGCGTTGTAGGGCAGGAAGTCCCGCAGTTCGTTCGCGAGTTGCGCGGCGAGGGTCTTGTTCGGCGCGATGACGAGAGTCGGGCGCCCGATACGAGCGATGACGTTCGCCGCCGTGAACGTCTTCCCGGTTCCCGTTGCCCCCAGCAGTGTCACGGCCTTCTCGCCAGCTTCGGCCGCTTCGACGATGCCTTCGATTGCCGCCGGCTGGTCGCCGGCCGGCGCGAACATGCTCACCACCTGGAACTCGGGCACGGCATGAGGGTACTGCGCTCGGACCCCACAGCCAGACCCGACTCACGGAGTGCAATCAGGGACACTGCCTCAGGCCGCCTCAAGCTCCGGTGACGTACTTTTCGTACTTATCGGGTTCGGGATAGATGTACAAGCCGGCTTGTCCTTCTGATACGGCATTCCGGCACGGCTTCGTCCGGAGACCACGGAGACTCCTGGGACGACAGGGCCGGGGGGATGACTTCGCAGGCGGGCTGGAACCGAGCCATACGGGGCTGCTCTGGGCGGTTC
>JALZEO010000298.1 GCA_030862025.1 Actinomycetota bacterium
TTCTACCGAACACTGCTGGCTGCTACACGGCCCGCGAAGCGGTTGCCACCGCCCGCCTGGCGCGCGAGGCGTTCGGGACGAGTTGGATCAAGCTCGAGGTGATCGGCGACGACCGCACGCTGTTTCCCGACGCGGTCGAGTTGCTGGATGCGGCCGAGCAACTCGTCGACGGCGGCTTCACCGTCCTGCCATACACGAACGACGACCCCGTTCTCGCAGAGCGACTCGAACACGTCGGCTGTGCAGCGGTCATGCCGCTCGGATCGCCGATCGGAAGCGGCTCGGGCCTGCGCAACCCCTACAACCTGCGCATTCTGCGCGAGGCGGTATCGGTGCCGGTCATCCTCGACGCCGGCGTCGGCACCGCCAGTGACGCGGCGATCGCCATGGAGCTGGGCTGCGATGCTGTTCTGCTCGCGAGCGCCGTGACGCGCGCCCAGCGTCCCGAGCTCATGGCGATCGCTATGCGGAAGGCGATCGAGGCTGGACGCCTTGCCTACCGGGCCGGACGCATCCCCAGACGGTTGTACGCCGAGGCCTCGACCTCCTCGGCCGGCATGCCTGACTGGGACATGCTGACCGGCATGGCCCCGTCCGTTGAAGCAGGCAACGCTGATGACTCAGCGTGATGCCTTCTGGAGGCTGCCCCGGCTCAGCGAGGCGAGGCTGTACCTATGCCTAGGGCTGAGGCGGGAACGCGGCGACCTCGAGCCGTTTCTCGATGCTGTGCTTGTCAGCGGAGTCGACGTCGTCCAAATGCGCGAGAAAGACGCGACCCACGACGAACTCTGCACCGCGGCGGCGCTGTTTCGAGCTGCCTCCCGCCGCCATGGCGCACTGTTCATGGTGAACGACGACCCGTCCCTGGCCGTGGAGCTGGATGCCGACGGCGTCCACGTCGGGCAGGAAGACCCCCCACCACATGAGGCCCGTGCGATCGTCGGCCGCGACCGCTTGGTCGGGCGCTCGACGCACAGCGTGTCACAGATCAGACGTGCCCTCGGTGAAGACTGCGACTACTTCGCGGTCGGGCCGGTCCACGCGACACCCACGAAGGCGGGGCGCACCCCGGTCGGTCTCGAGCCGGTGCGGTACGCCGCACACTCGGCGGGGACGCGCCCTTGGTTCGTGACCGGAGCTATGGGAACGGCTACGGCGCCGGCAGTCATCGAGGCTGGGGCTCGCCGTCTCGTCGTGGTACGGGCCATCACCGAGGCCGATACCCCAGCAACCATCGTCGGCCGGCTCGCTGCGATGCTGCGTGACCCTGCCTTGACTTCGGTCGCTCCCGACTCGCTGCGGTAATTGACCGTCTCAGCCTTCCGCCAGCCGGGGGGGACGACTGAACCATGGTAGGCCGGTCCCACCCCTAGAGCTGTCCCACCCTCCTTAGAACTGTCTTGGCAAGCCAAGACCGCTCTCCCCCCCTAGCTCCTAGAATCCCCTTTGCGCCCATCGGGCCAGAGGACACGGGAGGAGGACCGCGGATGCGCAGCTGCGTCTTGCGCTCGCCCAGGTACCCACCGTGACCACCCCGTGGACCTGCCCTCGGTCTTCAACAGCCTCGAAGCGTGCCTCCGGTGGCGCAGCGCGCAGTCGCGTGGCGGCGAGGCGGAGGAGCGCGAACGTGCCGGCGCCAAGACCCCCAGTTTGCAGGGATGAGCGATGACGGATCTCTCTCGTCTGCCCCAAGTCGACGCGGTCGTTCGGGACCCCGACGCCCAGGTCGTGGTCGAGACCTATGGACGTCGCCCCTTCACCGACGCCGTCCGCCGAGTCCTCAACGAAGCCCGCGAGCGGGCCCAGCGCGGCGCCCCCGTGCCCCGCACCGACGAGATCGTCAGCGCTGCCGCCAGCGATCTCGCCACGCGCCGGGCTGGGCGCATCACCCGGGTCATCAACGCCACCGGAGTCGTGCTGCACACCAACCTCGGTCGCGCTCCCCTCTCGACAGAGGCCCGTGCAGCTATGGCGGAGGCGGCCGGATACTGCACACTCGAGTACGAGCTGGCCGAGGGCCGGCGCGGCTCGCGGACGGCCCACCTCGGGCACCTTGCCGCCGAAGCCTGCGGCGCCGAGGCCGCCACCGTCGTGAACAGTTGCGCCGCCGCAGTCGTGCGCGTGCTTGCCGCCCTCGCCGGCGGTAAGGAAGCGATCGTCAGCCGAGGAGAACTGGTCGAGATCGGAGGATCGTTCCGCCTGCCCGACGTCATGGCTGCCTCCAGTGCCGTCCTCCGTGAGGTGGGTACGACAAACCGCACTCGCATCGAGGACTATCGCGCGGCGATAGGCGAGGACACCGGCGTCGTCATGAAGGTCCATCGCTCGAACTACCAGGTCGTGGGGTTCGCGACCGAGCCGAAGATCGAGGAGATCGCGACCGTCGCCCGTGACAGCAACATCCCGTTCGTCTACGACCTGGGGTCGGGTCTGCTCCGCGACCTGCGGGACGGCGTCGTGCTCGAAGGCTCGGCCCTGACCGAAGAGCCTTCCGTCGAGCGGGCCCTCGCGGCCGGAGCTGACCTCGTTCTCTTCAGCGGCGACAAGCTGCTCGGCGGCCCCCAGGCCGGTTTCATCGCCGGACGCGAGTCGCTCGTACTCCGCTGCGAGCGGCACCCACTCGCCCGGGCATTGCGCGTCGACAAGTTCCGCCGCGCGGCCCTCGAAGTGACGCTCGAGTCGCACTTGCGCGCGGACGTTCCTCTCGACGTACCCGTGTGGGCGATGCTCACCGCGCAGCCCGAGCAATTACGCGAGCGGGCGGCACGTCTGGCCTCCAAGATCGGGCCTGAGGCTCGCGCGGTCGAGGTCGTCTCACTCACTGGTGGAGGATCGCTGCCGGGGGCGGAGCTGCCATCAGGGGGGATCGTCGTGAGCAACGGCCGTCCCGAGAACCTTGCCGAGACACTTCGGCTCGGCGACCCGCCCATCGTCGGCCGCCTCGAGGCCGGCTCACTGATCCTCGACCTGCGCACCGTGCCTCCCTCCCAGGACGACCTGGTCGCGAACGCAGTACGCGGGGCTCTCGGC
>JALZEO010000304.1 GCA_030862025.1 Actinomycetota bacterium
GCCCTGCTGACCTTCGACGCGTACCCCAGCGCCAGCGCACCCAAGGCCGCGATGGTGAGCAGCGCCAGCGCGGTGGGCTCGGCATAGACCCCGTACCACATCTCCTGGCCGCCACCCTGCACCGCCCCGAATCCAAGCGCCAGTCCGACGAGTGCCGCGAGCACGGGCGCGCGGCCTCCAAGCCGGATGCGGCGGAACCACAGCGGCACGAGGCCGCCGGCAGCGGGCAGCAGGAAGGGTGCCCGCTCGAGGTCGAAGAGCACCGGGTTGTTGTTGCGCTTGCGCGCGAGTTGAAACGCGAGATCGTCGACCACGAGTCCCCAGTGCGTGGCGAGGTGGATGGCTTCGAGTGCGACCACCGCGGTGACGAGACCGACCACCAGCCACGCGAACACCCCATGCGGACGCAGGCTCACCCGTCCTGCTGCGGCGGCACCCACAAGGACTGCGACAACCACGAGGCCCGCGGGGTGGACGACGGGAGCGAGCGCAGCCGTCGCCACGGCGGCTGCGCCCTGGCCACAGGCGAGCAGCGCGACCGCAGCCGCCGCGATGAAGATGACGAGAGCCTCCATCCGGGCGTTGTTGCCGGCAATGACGACGTGCGGTGCCAGTACCCAGGCCGCCGCTGTGACGGCGCCGGCGAGGGGGGGCACACCGAGGCGGCGAGCTATCACCGTAAAGGCAGTCAATGTTCCGAGCGTGAACAGCAGGCTCGTGGCTCGTGCTACCGCGAGCGTGTCGGGCAGCAGCGCAAAGGCGGCAGCAAGTACGGTGTAGTACCCGTCGGGTACCCAGAAGAGGCCTTCGGGAGCGTTCAACTCGGGCACGGCCAGGGTTCCATGGCGGGCGAGGCGCAGGGCGGGAACGAGGAAGTGAGCCTCGTCGACCCAGGGGGTGGGGAAGCGGTCGAAGGCGACGACGTGAAGGGCTACGGCCGCGACGGCAGCGAGGGCCAGCACGACGCCGGCGAGGCGCATCCGTCCTCGCGAGCGCAACAGCGCCCGCCTCGAGGCGTAGCCGCCGAGCGTGCCAGCGTCCGCGATCTTCACGAGGGACCTCCGACGCCGACGACCGGCTGGAGCGACTCAGACCCCCAGATTGAGTTGTGAGGCTAGCGGTTCCGTAGCCGCGGTCTTCTTCGTTCGATCCTGCCGGGGGCGGACTGGCGCTGCTTTCGGCTCCGGGACTCCTCGGGCCGCGCCTGCAGAGGCCGTCGTGCCTCCGTGCCGGGCGACGAGGTCGGCCACCAAGCGCCCGATGCGTTCCTGGGTTTCCTTCGGGGCGTACGCCCGCGGGTACAGCCGCTCGTAGCCGGATAGGAGGTCGGGGCGGTAGCTCTCCAGCCAGGGCAGGAACTGCTCCTTCACGCCGGGCCGCAGATGCAGCACGATGGGCGTGATGTTCGTCGCACCCGCCTCCACTGACGCCTTGACCACGGCCTCGAGCTGATCGGGCCCGTCGGAGAGCCCCGGGATGATGGGCGCGATGAGCACCCCGGAGCGGATACCGGCCTCTCGCAGACGGGCCACGGCCTCCAGCCGGCTCTCCGGCCGCGGGGTACCCGGCTCGGTCGCCCGCCACACCTCCCGGTCGAGGGTGCCGACGGAGAAGTTGACCGTGAGCTCGGTGCGGTCGGCCGCCTCCTTGAGGAGGTCGAGATCGCGCAGCACGAGCGGTGACTTCGTGAGGATCGAGAACGGGTTCGCGGCGGCGGCGAGGGTCTCGACGACTCCGCGCGTGAGCCGGTAACGGCCCTCACAGCGCTGGTAGGGGTCGGTATTCGTGCCCATCGCGATGTGCTCGCTGCCCCAGCGGCGCGGGGAAAGCTCGGCCCGCAGGGCCTCGACGGCGTTCACCTTCACGACGATGACGCGCTCGAAGTCGCGCCCTGCGTCGAGGTTCAAGTACTCATGCGTAGGCCGGGCGAAGCAGTTGTGGCTGACGACACCGTTCGCGATGAAGTCGCCCGTGCCGGTCGTGATGTCGTACAGGGGAAGCTCCATGCCGAGGGGCTCGATCGAGGTGACCCCCAGCGAGCTCGAGTTGTTCTTGAGCGCCAGCCCCTCGATCGTGCGCTTCCGCGTGATCGCGGGGTCCGCGGTGTGGAAGAAGCGCAGGTGGACCTCCAACCCGCCGGGGAGCCGCACGACCTCGCAACCGTCCCTCTGAGGCGGTCCAACGATGCCGTAGAAGCCGAGCCGGTGGAGGCACGAGGAGATCCAGCCGATGATGGCAGGGTCTTTGTTGGAGATCCGCAAGACGCCACCGCGGTAGCTGCCTTCGGCGTCGAAGATCCCGGCGAGAAACCCCTTCCGCCAGTCATCGGAGGGATCGGTCGGCCACCCGATGAGCTCCGTGATGGCCTCGAGGTTGGTGCGCCCGGCTAGGCCAATAGCGTCCAACGGCTTGCGGGGCGATGTGGCCGGCCGAAACAGGAACTCGGTGGGCGCGAGCCCGTACTCGGTAAGGTAGTCGCGGGCCCGCTGGAGCGCCTCGCGGTCGATGAGCGCGAGCCGAAACTGTCTGCCGAGATGCCCGTCGCCTCGGATCAGGCCGCAGAGGTAGCCGCGCCGGTACGCATCGGTCTGCTTCGGCGGATCTGGGAACCAGCCCATGCCCAGGAGCGTGTTGTTCGCGGTCAGATGCGGGCGCTGGAGCGGCCCGCCCCACGCTCCCGTCACGTGCTTCCAGCCGCGCTCGGTGAGGAAGCGGTGGTCGCCGCTGGCGATGAGCTCGGTCCCGTCCGCCAAGCTCACCCGGTAGGCGGGCTTGATGGTCGACCAATGGTCGAGCACCTCGGTGACCGCGTAGCGGCGGTAGCGACCGCGACGGACCGTGCCGTAGATGGCATCGCCCGGCCTGACCTCGGCGAGGGGCCTCGGGCGGCCATCCGCCATGAGGACGGGCGTGTCGCCGCCAAGGCAATAGGAGCATGCGTGACTGCAGCCCCGATAGACGTTGATCGTGTGGCGGAAGGGCACGCGAGCGGCGGCGGGGACCTCGTTGATGATGCGCTTGGCCCGTACGTGGATGAACTCGAGGTCTTCGAACTCAGGGTGACGGATGCGCTCCCCGGGCTCACTGAAGAGCGTGGGCTGCATGCCGGGCTCGTCGACCGGCTGCCATCGCAACCGGCCGCGAGTCTCCTCTCCGGCCCGTACCACGGAGCAAGCATATCGAACGCCTGTTCGTCTGCGAGGACAATAAGCGGTTGGCCCACCCGAGTGTCCTTGCGTTGTCGCCCTCGAAGTCGTCGTCGTTCCGCAGCCGTTGTTGCCGTCCTGGTCGAGCCGGTCCACGCCGCCCCCACCTCCGGGCTTGTCCGGGCCTCCATTGGCGTCGCGGTCCGGGTCCGATTCGGAGCGCTCCTGGGGGTCGGAGCGGCCGCCCTCGCAGTGCCGGTCACGGCCTGAGGGATGGCGGTTGTCGCCATCCGGCCGAGCCTCCAGCAACTGCGAACGCCCTCGTCGCGTGCACACAT
>JALZEO010000307.1 GCA_030862025.1 Actinomycetota bacterium
TCGGGGACTGGGTCGAGATCGTGCCGACGTCCGCAGTGACCGGCTTGAATGTCGAGCACCTGGTCGACGTGCTTGCCGTCCATGTGCCAGAGGGCCTGCGACTCTTCCCCGCCGGCGTACTCACCGATCAGCCGGAACGCCAGCTCATGTCAGAGATCTTGCGGGAGAAGTACCTCACGCGAGTGTTCGAGGAGGTACCCCACTCCATTGCCGTCGTGATCGACGAGCTGGAGGAGCGTGAGGGTCTGCTCGAGATCTACGCGAGCATCTTCGTGGAGCGCGAGAGCCAGAAGGGAATTGTGATCGGCCGCGGCGGCCAGGTGTTGCGGGAGGCGAACAAGGCGGCACGGGAGGAGCTCGAGGCTCTGTTCGGCACGAAGGTGTTCCTGGACGTGCGCGTCAAGGTCGCTCGAGACTGGCAGCGCGACCCTCGCCGCCTTGGCCGCTTCGGCTACTGACCAGCTCCAGCCCCACCCGGTCGCACCCCTCGGTCGTAGAGGTCTGGTTCGATGTAGAGGAAGGCGACCGGGACCCGCTGACGCACCTGCCGCTCCGTCTCGTCGATGGATTGGGCAACCTCTTCGAAGGTGAGGTTACGCTCGAACTCGACCTTCGCAGCCACGAGCAACTCGTCTGGACCGAGGTGCTGGGTCCGAAGTTCGATGAGACTCCGAACGTTCGGCCCCGCTTCAATTGCCTCATGGATGGCGGCGAGGTCACCCGGTGTGGCCGACTCGCCGATGAGGAGGCCCTTCATCTCCACCGCCAGAATAATCGCGATGGTGGTGAGCAGGAGCCCGATGGCGATGGAGCCGAGCGCGTCGAAACGCGCGTCATGGGTGAGCGCGGCGAGGACCACGCCGACGAGAGCGAACACGAGCCCGAGAAGGGCTCCGAGGTCCTCGAGCAGTACAACCGGCAGTTCAGGGACCTTCGCCTGGCGCACAAACGCCCACCAAGATCGCTCTCCCCGTATCTCGCGCGCCTCAACCACCGCTGTTCTCAACGAGATCGTCTCGAGGACGATGGCCACAACGAGCACCCCGATGGCCCATGCCGCCGACTCCAACTCGTGAGCGTGACGGATCTTCTCGACACCCTCGAAGATCGAAAACAGCCCGCCGAGCGTGAACAGCACTACGGAGACGACAAAGGCCCAGAAGTAGCGTTCCCGCCCGAACCCGAACGGGTGTTGATCAGTCGCTTCGCGTCGGGCCCGTCGTCCCCCGAGGAGCAGCAAGCCTTGATTTGAGGCGTCCGCCACCGAGTGGATGCCCTCGGCCAACATTGACGCCGCGCCGGTGAACAAAAATGCGACGAACTTCGCCACCGCTATGCCGAGGTTGGCGAAGAACGCGGCGACGATCGCCTTCCCGCCACCCGACGCCGACATCGGTACCTCCTAACAGGTCTTCCCACCTGACGCTGGTCGAGTGCGCATCCTGCCACGAGCCGCCGTGCGGTCGGGCTCATCACGGATTAGGACCGCGACGGATAACCTGGAGTTCCCCAGGAGGAGATGCCGGGTCTGACGTCGAATATGTCCAAATGAGCGCAGAAGCGGAACGGCAGCGACAGGCCCGGCTCCTTCCCCAAAGCGGTCGAGGTTGCGAGGCATGCAGCGAAGGCTGCGCGATACTGAGCCCTGGACACGGGGGGGAGTGACGCGGTGAGAGGTCCAGCGACGACCATGCGTCTGAGTTATCCACTGTCGGCGGTCAACGGCAGCGTGGACGCGCTCGTGTTCGATGTCGAGAAGACCCTCGAACTTTCCGGGGCGGAACAAGCCGCGGCAAGTCTCGTAGAAGAAATCGTCGCCTACCGCTCAAGTTCGGATGCGACGTACCGGGGCATCCTCGACATCATCTCGCGGTACGTCGACCTCTCCTGACCACGGGACCGGATCACTCGCACGCTCCTCCGGTTTTCCGTCGCCGCGGTCGCTGGCGGACTGGTGGTCGCCACCCGTTGTGAACATGGGACTCAAGGGACCGCTAGCCTGCTCCCCGAGGGAGGGTGGCGGATGGCAAGCATTGAAGTCATACCCATCGGCTCGGGTGAGTTCCAGGTGGAGGTCCATGACGACGCAGGGCAGTCGACCCATCGCGTCGTCGTCCCCGAGGGCTACATGGAGCGGCTAGGGGTGGAGGACGCCTCGATGCAGGACCTGGTCCGCGAGTCGTTTCGCTTTCTGCTCGAGCGGGAACCGAAAGAGTCGATCCAAGGTGAGTTCGAACTCTCGACCATCGCGGACTTTTTCCCGGAGTACCCGGAGGAGATCACCGAGCGGGTAGGTGGCGGCCAGTAGGTCGGGTGAGCCGGGCTGGAGTCGAGGCGGCGCCCTGACATCTACCGAAGAGAGTTTCCGGCCCGCCCTTGACCGGCAGCAGCGGTAGGGTGGCTCCCCATGAGTACGAACGGCAGACAGCAACGTTCCCGCGACTTTGGTGTCACGCCCCAGAGCGAGGACTTCTCGGCCTGGTACAACGAACTGGTACTCAGGGCCGGGCTCGCCGATCGCGGCCCGTCGAGGGGCACGATGGTCATCCGTCCCTACGGCTACCGCATCTGGGAACTGCTGCAGGCTCGCCTCGACGGGATGTTCAAGGCGACCGGGCACGAAAACGCGTACTTCCCCTTGCTCATCCCCATGGGTTTCCTGCAACGTGAGGCGGAGCATGTCGAGGGCTTCTCGCCGGAATTGGCGGTCGTCACGCACGGTGGCGGAAAGGAACTCGAAGAGCCGCTCGTCGTACGTCCCACGTCCGAGACTGTCATCGGCGAGATGTACAGCAAGTGGATCGCCTCGTACCGCGACCTGCCCGTCCTCATCAATCAATGGGCCAACGTCGTGCGTTGGGAGCTGCGCCCACGGCTGTTCCTGCGAACGACCGAGTTCCTGTGGCAAGAAGGCCACACCGCTCACGCCACGGAGTCGGAGGCGATGGAGGAGACCCTCCGCATGCTCGACGTCTATGACACGTTCGCACGTGACGTAGCCGCCATCCCGGTGATCAGGGGCGAGAAGACTCCGGGCGAGCGCTTCCCTGGGGCCGTGAACACGTTCTCGATCGAGGGGCTGATGCGCGATGGCAGAGCACTGCAGTCAGCCACGTCGCACTACCTCGGCACGAACTTCGCGCGCGCCTTCGCTATCACCTTTCAGGACGAGAACAACGAACCACGGCACTGCCATACCACTTCGTGGGGTATGAGCACCCGCATGATCGGTGCGGTCATCATGGCCCACGGAGACGACCGTGGCCTCGTCCTCCCACCGGGGCTCGCGCCCTACCAGGTCGTGATCACCACGATCGGACGCGGCGACGACCTCGCTGGCGTCAGTGAGGTGGCGCACCGGTTGGCCGCCGACCTCGCTGCCCACGGGGTTCGCAGTCATGTGGACGATCGCGAGGACGTCTCGCCGGGCTACAAGTTCAACGACTGGGAGCTGCGAGGCGTGCCTTTCCGCGTGGAGCTGGGCCCCCGTGACCTCAACGCTGGCACTGCCGTCCTTGCCCAGCGCATCGGCCGGGAGCACAAGGACACGGTCTCGCTCGAAACACTGGCTGAGGACCTCCCCAGCCACCTCAAGGACTACCACGGGCTCCTGCTGGGCCGGGCGACCGCCTACCGGGACGAGCACAGCGGCGAAGTCGACAGCTGGGATGAGTTCGTCGCTCAAGTTCAGGCAGGGTTCGCCTACGCGCTGCACTGTGGACGCCCGGAATGCGAAGACGAGATCAAGACCGAGACCTCGGCAACCCCGCGTTGCGTGCCCATGGGCCGGGTCGAGGAGTCCGGCCTGTGTATCCGTTGCGGGGAACCCTCCGCTTACGGCAGACGAGTCGTCTTCGCTCGGGCGTACTAGCCATGGGTGGGGGTCCGGAGGAGCGAGCTTGGACCAGGAGTGGTCCTGACTTGGTCATACCCGTGACAGGAGGCGCCCAAGATCGCGACGGAGGCGGACAGGGTCTGTCGGTGGGCCACGACCACTCCGTTACCTGAGGCTCGTGGCTACGGTCATCCTCGTCCGTCACGCGGTCACAGCCGCGACCGGCCGGAGGCTGGGTGGGCGTACGCCGGCGCCGTTGAGCGACCAAGGGCGAACCCAGGCGGAGGCGGCCGCCGAGCGGCTCGCGGTCCTGCCGGTGAAGGCTGTCTATTCCTCACCGATGGTTCGGACGCTCCAGACCGCGGACGCGATTGCCCGCCGCCACCGCATAAGGGTGCGCGAACTGGAGGGCGTACAAGAGTTCGACTACGGAACCTGGACCGACCGCCCGCTCGGACAGCTCAGACGCACGAAGCTGTGGCGAGTGATTCAGGCCGCGCCGAGCCGCGTCACCTTCCCGAAGGGCGAGTCTTTCCGCGACGCCCAGACCAGGGCAGTCGATGCGATCGAGCGTGTCGTGCGCCGTCACCCCGACCGTGCCACGGTGGTCGTCGTCAGCCATGCGGACGTCATAAAGGCGATCGTCGCCCACTATGCCGGTATCCCACTCGACCTGTTTCAGCGCCTCGTAGTTGGACCGACCTCTGTTTCGGTGCTGTCTCTGCCACGAGACGGACCGCCGAGCCTGCTTCGCCTCAACGATACCGGCGCGTTGGCGCACCCCGGTTG
>JALZEO010000320.1 GCA_030862025.1 Actinomycetota bacterium
CAACTCCCACGTCGTCGGGGTGGTTCCGTCCCCAGAGCCGGGCCCTGCGGGACGGGAGTCCCCGGACGGATCTTAACCCCTGCGGACCGGCTCCCGCGGGCGCTGAGACGCCCACGCTTGCCAGCGAGGAGCGACGGCGAAGCGCCGTCACCGCATTTCGATGACAATCCGGCGGGAGCTGTCGTGTCCCCGCCGGCACCCTTTGCAACGCGACCGGCTGCGAGGATGTTCCTCTCAGAGGGTACCCACTGACTGCGGCTGTACCACCGAATGTGAGCGATCGTGTCGCCCGCTCCGCCTCGCGGGGAGCTTGGCCGAGCGCAGACTGCTCGCGTCTCAGATGGCAGCATCACCTCTACCGCTCTCCCACCCGTTACCTGTCCCACCCGCGGTCTTGGACAAGCCATGACCGCTCTCCCACCGTTCGTCGTCCTTCTTTCCCTCAGTCTCTTGTCGGCCAGACGACCGTGGAAGTTGACAGCCGACCCGCCCTTCAGCCAATCCCCAGGAGCGCGCGGGATATCGGCTGCGCCAGCGCTTCCGCTACTGGCGCCTGGCGGACCATGCGCTCTCCTTCGCGCCGTGCACTGGCTTCCTTCGAGGGTAGGAGCCTGAGGGACGTGGTCCAACCGGCCGTGAGGTCCTCGTCCAAGCCTGGTCGTCCAAGCCTGGTCGCCGTCGCGGCACCAGACACGAAGCCAACTTAGGCGGGGCTGTTCAGGCCTGTTCAGGTCGCATCGTGGGGAACAGGATTGCGTCGCGGATGCTGGGGACGTCCGCGAGCAGCATAACGAGGCGGTCGATCCCGATCCCTAAGCCGCCGGTGGGGGGCAGTCCGAGCTCCAGAGCAGCGAGGTAGGCCTCGTCGACGGGCATCGCCTCCTCGTCGCCGGCCGCCCTGGCTGCCGCCTGCGCCTCGAAGCGCACGCGCTGGTCATCGGGATCTGTGAGCTCGCTGAACGCATTGGCAAGTTCTCGTCCGACCGCGACCAGCTCGAAGCGCTCGACGACGTGCGGCTTCGAGCGGTGACGTCGGGCAAGCGGGGAGGTCTCGAGCGGGTAGTCGACGACGAAGGTGGGTGCCCACAGCTGTGTTTCGACGAGCCTCTCGTACAACTCCAAGACCAGCTTGCCGGTACCCCACGCGGGCTCGAAAGCGACGCCGTGGGAGGCAGAAAGGTCGCGCAGCTCATCGAGCGGTGTGTCGTAGTCGATGCCAGCGTGTCCGGTGGCCGCACGCACGAGGTCGAGCAGCTCGCGGCGAGGCCAAGGCCCTGCGAGCGACACGTGACGACCTTGGTAGGCAAGTTCGAGCGTGTCGGTCGCCTCCTTCGCCGCTGCTTGGACGAGCGTCTCGGTCAGCTCCATCATGTCGTGGTAGTCCGCGTAGGCCTGGTAGGCCTCGAGCATGGTGAATTCGGGATTGTGACGCGGACTCATACCCTCGTTACGGAAGTTCCGATTCAGCTCGTAGAGGCGCGGGAAGCCGGCCACGATGAGCCGCTTGAGGTAGAGCTCGGGCGCGATGCGCAGGTAGAGGTCGAGGTCGAGCGCATTGTGGTGGGTTACGAACGGTCGGGCGGCAGCGCCACCCGGAGTCGGATGGAGCATCGGGGTCTCGACCTCGACGAACCCGTAAGCGTCGAGCTTCCGGCGCAGCGCCGAGACGACTCTCGAGCGGATGAGGAAGGTGTCACGACTCTCGGGGTTCGTGAGCAGATCGAGCTCACGCCGGCGATAACGCTGCTCGACGTCACGTAGGCCGTGGTACTTCTCGGGCAGCGGTCGTAGCGCCTTGGCGAGGAGGGTGACCTGGGAGGCTCGCACCGACAGCTCACCGCGCCTGGTCGTGATGATTTCACCTTCGGCGCCGATCCAGTCGCCGTGGTCGAGTTCGTCGAGGAACGCTATTCCCTGCCCGCCGAGCGTCGCCAGATCACAGAACAGCTGGAGATCGGCACCGGCCTCGCGGATCACGGCGAAATGAAGCTTGCCGTGACCACGCTTCGTGACGAGCCGGCCGGCTACCGTGACGCTTTCGCCGGTCTGGCTACCAGGGGCCAGGTGCCCCCAGGTGGCGCGGACCTCTGCCAAGGCATGGGTGGGAGCGAAGCGCACCGGGTAGGGCTCGTCGCCCCGTTCCCGCATCCGGGCGACCTTGTCGCGTCGGGCGGCGACGAGTTCAGCGAAGCGTGACGACTCCTCCTCCGGCTCCTCATCGGGGCGAGGTTCGTCGGAAAGACGTTCGAGTGCGTCGGGAGATGTTGCCTGGGCGTCCCCACTCACGCGGTGTTTCTCGCCCAGATGATGCGCAGCCCCTTGAGCGTCAGCCACGGGTCGTGGTGGTCGATGGTGGTGCAAGCTTGCAGTACGGCGAAGGCGAGCCCTCCTGTCGCGATGGTCGTCACCCCCCGACCGAGGGATTCACGCATGCGGGTGACGATCGTGTCGACCTGTCCGGCGAACCCGAACACGATGCCTGACTGCAAGGCGGTCACCGTGGACGTGCCGATGATGCTCTTCGGAGCGACGATCTCGACCTTCGGCAGCCGGGCAGCGCGGGAGACCAGGGCGTCGGTAGAACTCTGTATGCCGGGCGCGATCGCGCCACCGAGGAACTCGCCGCTCCGCCCGACAGCATCGAACGAGGTAGCCGTGCCGAAATCGACCACGATCGCTGGCCCTCCGTAGAAGGCGTGGGCGGCGACCGCATTCACGATCCGATCGGCGCCCACCTCCCGCGGATTGTCCATGCGGATCGCGATGCCTGTGCGGGCGCCGGGCTCGACGATGACCGGTTCAAAGCGGCAGTAGTGGCGCACCATCTCACGCAGCGTCTCGGTCAAGCTCGGTACAACGCTCGATATGACGACGCCGCGTATGTCCTGGGGAAACGACAGGCCACGAAACTCGAGCAAACCAGAGAACAAAAGCGCGACCTCATCGGATGTCCGCCCCGCATGCGTCGAGACCCGCCAGCGTTCGACGAGCTGGGAGTCGTCGAACACTCCGAGCACGGTCTCGGAGTTGCCGACGTCGACGGCGAGGAGCACG
>JALZEO010000338.1 GCA_030862025.1 Actinomycetota bacterium
CTCCAGGGGTCATCTACGAGGCCGCCATCACCACCCTGAGCCTCTACCATAAGTTTAAACTTCTCGAGCGCCCTGCCGCTCGAAAGAGCCTCTTCCACCGCAGCCCCGGCGGAGCCTTCCGACCGCCCCGTCGAGGTCAGGAGAGTCGTAGCCAGCTCGACACTGAGTCGTCCCAGTCGCCCACGCTCGTCGCCTTTGAGCACGCCCACCGCAGCCGCCACCTCCAGGGCGTTGCCCACGGCCGTGCCGAGGGGTTGTGACATGTCCGTCACGAGAGCTGTCACGCGTCGCTGCCCTTGCCCGATAGGAGCTTGACCGACTTGAACACACAGCTTGGCGAGCTCAAGACTGTGACTGGGGTCGGTTACGAGCGCGCCTGGACCTGTCTTGATGTCCAGCACGATGTGGCGCGCCCCTCCGGCGATTTTCTTGCTCATGACGCTCGCTGCGATGAGCGCAGGACTCTCCACCGTGGCCGTACGGTCCCGGAGGTCATACAAGATCTTGTCCGCGGGGACGAGCTCATCGGTCGCTGCCGCGATCGCCAGTCCCATGCGCTCGACCTGGGCGCGGAATTCCCGCTCGTCGAGCTCGACGCGCAGGCCTGGGATGGCTTCGAGCTTGTCCAAGGTTCCGCCGGTGTGACCCAGTGCCCGCCCTGAGAGCTTGGCCATCTGTGCCCCACAGGCCGCGACCAGAGGCCCGACAACCAGGCTCGTCGTGTCCCCTACACCCCCCGTGGAGTGCTTGTCGACGGTTGGACCTGGTAGACGCGAAAGGTCCACGGTGGCGCCGGAGGCGACGAGAGCTTCGGTGAAGGCTATGGCTTCCTCGTCGCCGAAGCCCTGGATCACGCCGGCCATGAGCAGGGCCGCCATCTGTTCGGCTCGAACCTCCTCAGCCAGGAAGGCTGCAACGAGTTCTGCGATCTCGCGCCTCTCCAGGTAACCCCCGTGCCGCTTCCGCGTGATGAGTCTCCTTACGTCCCACGGGAAGCCTGATACGAGCGGCTCTCCGTTGTGGGTCACGTGGCAGCAGCCCCGGCCCCGTAGGGTCTCCAAAGCGAGGTCGAGCGGCGAGCACGCCCGATCACGTGAGGTTGCGTACGATCGCGGCGTCAGGGCCGCGGGTGTGCAGGTCAGCCAACAGCAGCGCCACCGCCTCGCGAACTATCCGCCCACGATCCACGTGCAACCCGAACTCCGCTCGCAACCGCAGCCGTGCCTGCTCAAGGTCGAGCAACTCCTGCTCGGACAGGTACACGGTGATCTTCTCCTGGTGGGTCGTCCGACCACTCGCCCGTCCCTCCCCCGCGGGAGACGCTGACGGTCGGGATGGCGGGGGCGTCGGATCCCCCCGCAAGGACGTGACTTTGCCGCCCGTCGGCCGGAACAACTCGTCCGCCCCTGGCAAACTAGCTCGTCTGTTCACGGGACAGGACCTCCCTCGCCAGATCACGATACGACTCCGCCCCGGGCGAGGACGGCACGTAGCTCAAGATGGACTTGCCGACCACAGGTGCCTCGGCGAACCTGATCGTCTTGCGGATCATGGTCTTGAACACGACGTCCCCGAAGGCGTCGCGAACGCGTTCGAGAACCTCCCGGGCATGAAGAGTTCGGGTATCCACCATGGTAGGAAGAATACCCTCCAGCTCTAGTTGAGGGTTAAGTCGCTCGCGAACCCGCTCGAGGGTTCGCATGAGCAGAGTCATGCCTCGGAGGGCGAAGTATTCGCATTCGAGCGGGACGATCACGCCCTCAGCCGCGGTCAAGGCGTTGATGGTGAGCAGTCCGAGACTCGGCGGACAGTCGACGAGGACGAAATCGTAGCGATAACGAAGGCGGGCAAGTACCCGCTTCAAGCTCTGTTCGCGGGCTACCTCCTGGACGAGCATCAGTTCCGCGGCTGCGAGGTCGATGTTGGAGGGCAGAAGATGAACGCCGGCCTGGCCCGTTTCGACAAGAACCTCGTCAGCTGCACTCCCATCCTCCATCAGCAGGTTGTAGATGGTGCGTTCGAGACTGTGGGGCTCAGCTCCGAGCCCGACCCCGAGCGAGCCCTGCGGGTCCATGTCCACGAGCAGCACGCGATGGTTCAGCTCCGCGAGCGCGGCCCCCAGGTTGATGACGCTCGTGGTCTTGCCGACGCCCCCCTTCTGGTTGGCCAAGGCGATCACCCGGGCAGGCTTTCGGGCCTCTGGTCCCGCTGCGCGAGCAGCGTCGGTGGCCACGTTCGCCATTATCGGCTTCCTCCATGGGGTGATGGAGCAGCGGACACCGAGCCTTTGTCGACCTAACAACTTATAGGTTTAGCAACCAGTGTACTTATTGCTTCACCGCTAATTCCGACTCCGACCCTACCTGGGGCGTCGGGCGTGGCACAACCGCCAGGCCTGGTTTCCCTGTGGCCTCATGGCCTGGCCGGCCGGCGGGAAGGCCGAGGGTCACAGGTACTCGGCGAACGAGAGCCCATCGGCCGGGAGAGGATGCTGGAGCCCGAAGAGATCGAGAACCGTCGTGCCGACGTCTGCCAGAGAGGAGCGGATGCCGAGATCCGCACCGCGTTCGAGACCGCGTCCCCACCCCAACAGGGGCACGAGCTCACGCGTGTGGTCGGTCGACTCGTCGCGCGTGGGGTCGTTGCCGTGATCCCCGGTGATGAGGATCCGATCATCATCGCTCAGCAGTTCGCTCAGGCTGCCGAGGGCATGGTCGAAGCGCTCGAGCGCCTTCGCGTAGCCGGACGGGTCGTTGCGATGCCCGTACGACTGATCGAAGTCCACGAGGTTGGCGAACACGAGCGCCGGACCGTCCTCTCGCAGGAAGCTGCCGATGGCTGCGAGCGAGGCCTCGTTGTCGCCGGTGTGAACGGAGAACGTGATGCCACGCCGAGCGAAGAGATCCTCGATCTTGCCGACCGCCTTGACGGCCACCCCCGTGTTGTGGAGGACCTCGCATCCGGTGGTCTCCGGCGGGGGCACGGTGAAATCCCGTCGGGCGAGGGTCCGACGGAACGATCCTCGTTGTCCCGTGAACGGACGAGCGATCACGCGTCCCACCCGGTGTGCGCCAGTCAAGAGCTCGCGCGCCGTTCCACACCACTCGTAGAGCTGTTGCAGTGGAACCACCTGTTCGTGCGCCGCGATCTGAAACACCGAGTCAGCGGACGTGTAGATGATGGGCTTGCCGGTGGCCAGGTGCTCCTGGCCGAGATCTTCGATGATCACCGTTCCACTGGCGGCGCGGTTCCCCAGCACGCCGCGACCGATGGCGTGACTGAAGGATTCAATGATCTCGAGTGGGAAACCGTCCGGGTAGGTTGGGAAGGGCCGGTCATTGCGGTAGCCCATGAGCTCCCAGTGACCAGTCGTGCTGTCCTTGCCCGCCGCCGTCGGCGTCAGTCGCGCGACGACTGCCTCGGGTTCGGTTACGGGCGGAACGCCAGCGATCCCGGTGAGCCGACCGATTCCCCATCGTTCGAGTACGGGGAGGGATAGGCCGCCGACCGCCGCCGCGACGTGTGCCAGGGTGTTGGCGCCCTCGTCTCCGTACCGTGCGGCGTCAGGCGCATGACCGATACCGAGGGAGTCGCAGACCACAAGCGCGACACGACGTCGCTCTGCGGAGGCAGGCGGTGGAACCGGAAGCGCCATCAGCCGGCCTTGGAGGCACACTCCACACAGCGGATCGACAGTGGACGTGCCTCGAGGCGGGCAGCGCTGATCTCCTGACCGCACTCGACGCAGATTCCATACGATCCCTCCCTGATCCGTTCGAGGGCCTCGTCGATCTGCTGCAACCGGCTTCGCGCCTGGTCGATCTGAGCCAGCGCCTCGCTGCGCTGCTCGGTGATCTGGGCGGAGTCGGCGAACCCGGTTTCCTCGGTGCTGCCGAGATTCGTCACGGCCTCTCCGTAGGGATCAGCACCAAACGACTTCAGCTGCGATAGCTGTTGCTGACGATCCTCCTCGAGCTGTTCGCGTAGCCTCTCGAGCGTGTCCCGGTCCATGACCTCGATCCTTACCGCCGATCCTACGCATCATCTCAATGTGAGCGTCGCGCCCTCGGATGCGCCTGCTCGTAGACGTGTCGCAGACGCGCGCGGCTGACGAGGGTATAGATCTGCGTGGTGGTGACATTGGCGTGGCCGAGGAGCTCCTGCACCGCTCGTACGTCAGCGCCACCGTCGAGCAAGTGCGTCGCGAACGAATGCCGTAACGTGTGCGGCGACACCGCTGCATCGAGGTGAGCGACAGCCGCACGCGTCTTTACGATCTTCCAGACGCCCTGCCGGGTCAAGCGCTTGCCCCGGACGTTTACGAATGCCGCTGACGTGCTCGGCATCATACTCGCACGGCCCCGCACGAGCCACGCGTCGAGCGCCGTGGCTGCCGCCGCTCCATAGGGCACGACCCGCATCTTCGAGCCCTTTCCCGTGACCGTGACGAGCCGCTCGACGCGGTCGATCTCGTCGAGGTCGAGTCCGACCAGCTCGCTGATCCGCAATCCCGATGAATAGAGAAGTTCAAGGATGGCCCGATCCCGCACGTCCCGGGGCTCATCCCCTACTACGGCGTCGAGGAGCCGTTCAACCTGATCAACGCTGATCGCCTTCGGGAGTGCTCGGAGTGTGGCGGGGGTTCCGACGTCAGCGGCGACGTCGTCGGCCGTCAGCCCCTCCCGGGCGAGGAAACGATGCAGGCCGCGCACGGCAACGACGGTTCGGGCGATGGAAGTGGTCGCATACGGGCGACCGGTCAGGCTGACCTGCTCACGCACCCAAGCGACGAAAGCCTCGGCGTCCTCCTCGGTAGCTTCGAGTGGCCCGTCGATGTCGTGCTCGCGAAGGTATCGGGCGTACAGCTCGAGATCCCGGCGGTACGCGTCGAGGGTGTTCTGCGCCAATCCTCGCTCGGCATGGAGGTGGTCGAGGTAGACGCACATGATGTCGGAAAGCCCGTTGGGAGCGTCCACAGCTGCACGTGAAGCGGGGAGCAGCCGCGGCGGCAGCGCAGCGCCCGACGCGCTGTCACCTGGTCGTGCGACTCCCGCAACGAGCTTGCCGTGTTCCAACGCGTCCCTCCGCCAGGCCGCCTCCTTGACCGCTCAGCGCGGCTGCTGGGCGCGGTGGCCGGCCAGCCCGAGCACCTCGTCGACCGGTCCGAAGGGCATCCTATGCGCCTCAGCCACGGCTTGGTTTGTGACCTCCCCCTCGGCGACGTTCACGCCCTTCAAGAGTCCGGGGTCCTCGGCGAGGGCCTCGCGGAGCCCATTCGCCAGACGCACGACGTAAGGCACCGTGACGTTCGTCAGTGCGTAGGTTGAGGTGTGGGGTACGGCGCCGGGCATGTTACCCACCCCGTAGTGAACGACGCCGTACCTCACATAGGTTGGCTGGCTGTGGGTCGTGAGCATACTCGTCTCGACACAGCCGCCCTGGTCGATGGAGATGTCGACGATCACCGCGCCTGGTTGCATGGCCTGAACCATGTCTTCGGTGACCACGGTCGGACTCTTCGCCCCTGGGATGAGCACCGCCCCGATGACGAGGTCGGCTTGCGGCAGGAGGTCCTCGAGCGTGAGTCGATTCGACATCAACGTCAGGATCCGGCCCCTGTGGATGCTGTCGATGTGGCGCAACTTGTCGACGTCGAGGTCCAGCACGGTGACCTTCGCCTCCATGCCCGAAGCTAGCCACGCCGCATTGCGTCCGGCGGTGCCGGCGCCGATCACGACGACGTGAGCTGGGGCGACCCCGGAGACGCCCCCGAGCAGGAGCCCGCGCCCGCCGTGCTCACGCTCGAGGCTGCTGGCCCCGACCTGGGGCGCCATGCGACCGGCGACCTCCGACATCGGGGCGAGCAGAACGAGGTTGCCGGCCCGGTCCTCGACGGTCTCGTAGGCGATCGCGGTCGTGCCCGCGGCCGCGAGAACCTCGGTCAGCTTGCGCTCTGCGGCGAGGTGCAGGTACGTGAAGAGCGTGAGGTCGTCGCGCAGGTAGCCGTATTCGGACGGAAGCGGCTCCTTGACCTTGAGCACGAGATCTGACTCACCCCACACGTCGGCTGGGGCCTGGGGAATGAGCGCACCCGCGCGGCGGTAGTCGTCGTCGGAGATCGAGGAGCCAGCCCCGGCCCCCTTCTCGACGAGTACCTCATGCCCATTCAGGGTCAGCTCGCGGACACCGGCGGGAGTGATGGCGACACGGAATTCGTTGTCCTTGATCTCCTTGGGCACTCCGACCTTCAAACGACGCCTCCTTCAGCCGCTTCAGAGCGTAGTTGCCGGCTGAGGGGGTTCGTCGGCCGCGATCCGGACGCGCTGCAGACCCGTACGGAGTTGGCGGAGAAGCGCGGGGAGCCTCAGGCGCAGCATCAGGTGGGCGGGCTCTTCAAGCCCGGCGGTCGACCGCCAACAGCAGGCCGATGAGGGTTTTCGCGTCGACGATCGTGCCGGCACGGGCCTCCTTCACGGCGTCATCGAAAGGCAGGCGCACGATCTCCATGTCGGCCTCTTCCGCCTTCGGCTGGAAGTTCTCTGCCTGGTCGGGGACGAGCTGCTTGGCCAGGTAGAGATGGGTGACCTCGTCGGTCCAGCCGGCGGAGTTCCGGAAGGCTCCGAGCCGCTCGAGGCGCCCCGCTCGCAGGCCCGTCTCCTCCCTCAACTCGCGTTGAGCAGCCTCCTCTATCGCCTCCCCCTCGACGTCAAGCTTGCCGGCCGGGATCTCGAGCATGTAGGCCTGGAAGGGCTGGCGGTATTGGCGCAGCAACACCACCGTTCCGTCGTCCAGAATGGGGACGATTCCCACCGCGTCGTACTGCTCGACGACCTCGCGCTCAGCTATCTCGCCATCGGGCATGCGGACGCGATCGACCCGGGCGCGAGCGGTGTTACCCTCATAGAGCACCTCACTGCCGACAGTCTCGAACCAGCCTGACGTCGACTCGTTGCTCATCGCTCGTACTCGAGGGCGTGCTGTAACTCGCTCGTGGTCGGCTCGTCGAGTTCGACGGGCAGCTGGCCGCGGGTTTCGCGCAGCCGTTGCAGCGCCCCGCTGATGAATCCGACGAAGAGCGGGTGCGGACGGTTCGGGCGTGACTTGAACTCCGGATGGGCCTGGGTCGCGACGAACCATGGGTGGTCTCGAAGTTCGACGAACTCGGCGAGCCGCCCGTCCGGCGAGACCCCCGAGAACACGAGTCCGTCTTCCTCGAGTGAGGCACGGTAGCGGTTGCTGACCTCGAAGCGGTGGCGGTGTCGCTCGTAGACCACCGGCTCCCCGTCGTACGCGCCCCTCGTCACGGTGCCGTCCAGCAGTTTCGCAGGATAGGAGCCCAGTCGCATCGTGCCGCCCAGGTCGACGATGTCGCGCTGCTCGGGCAGGAGGTCGATCACGGGATCGGGCGTGCCGGGCTCGAATTCTGACGAGTGGGCGAACCTCAGGCCGGATACGTTGCGGGCGAACTCCACGACGGCCACCTGTAGTCCGAGGCACAGGCCGAAGAACGGCACGAGGTGCACGCGCGCATACTCGACCGCCCGGATCTTGCCCTCGATGCCCCTCACGCCGAACCCGCCCGGCACGAGAATACCGTGACAGTCCTCGAGCCTGCGTTCTGGATCGTCGTCGAGAAGGTCGTCTGACGAGATCCAGCGAATGTCGACGTTGACGCCGTGGGCCAGTCCCCCGTGACGCAATGCCTCGGCGACCGACAGGTAGGCGTCAGGCAGTTCGACATACTTGCCGACCAGCCCGATCGTCACGGTCTCATGCGCCGATTTCACGCGCTTGACGATGTTCTCCCACTCACTGAGCTCGGGTTCAACCGTTGGCAGTCCCAGGCGGCGGCAGACGACCTCGTCGAGTCCCTCGGAGCGAAGCATGAGTGGAACCTCGTAGAGGGAGTCGCAGTCCTCCGCTGACACCACCGCTTCGACTTCCACGTCGCAGAGCAGTGCAATTTTGCGCTTGAGGTCGGGCGAAAGAGGTCGGTCGGAGCGACAAACGAGCGCGTCGGGTTGGATTCCGATGGAACGGATCTCACGCACCGAGTGCTGGGTTGGCTTCGTCTTGAGCTCACCGGAGGCTGAGATGTAGGGCACCAGCGCGACGTGTATGTAACAGACGTTCTCCCGCCCCACGTCGTAACGCATCTGGCGGATCGCTTCGAGGTAGGGAAGGCCCTCGATGTCGCCGACCGTTCCACCTACCTCGGTGATGACCACGTCCATGTCGGTGGCAACGGCACTGATGCGCTCTTTGATCTCGTTCGTGATGTGGGGGATGACCTGAACGGTCTTGCCGAGGTACTCGCCGCGCCGCTCCTTGCTGATGACCGACAGCCAAACCTGCCCGGAGGTCACTGACGAGCCGCAGGAAAGGTTCTCGTCGATGAACCGTTCATAGTGGCCGAGGTCGAGGTCCGTCTCGCCCCCGTCTTCGGTAACGAAGACCTCTCCGTGCTCGAAGGGGTTCATCGTCCCGGGGTCCACGTTCAGATAGGGGTCGAGTTTCTGGAGGGTGACACGTAGCCCTCGCGCCTTGAGCAGCCTGCCCAGCGAGGCGGCGGTGATGCCTTTGCCCAATGCCGATGAGACGCCGCCGGTGACGAAGATGTGCCGGGTCCGGCCCGGCGTGCGACCACCGTGGTGTCCCATCCGATCGAGCGCACGCTCAACGATGCCAGTCACGTTCGGCCTCCTGGGCCTGCCAGAGCTGTCAGAGCCCGTCCGGATATGTCCCGGGCCGCACGTGCGGCTTCCGGCACGCTAGCGACGCGCTGCAGGGTCGACAAACACCAGCCGACCGCCGCCTTCCCCTGGCCTCGAAACGTGTGACTGCGTCGCTCCTCGCGCGGGATCAGGCCGGAGGTGCATCCACCGCCGCTGGCCGCGGTGGGGCACCTGGCGGGAAGGGTGGCGGAGGCCACTTGACCTCAATGTGTACGTGAGGACCTGGGACATCGCCCAGGTAGCGATCTATCTGCGAGGCGAAGGGGAAGCGGTTGGCGCTTCCGGCGATGATCGTCTGCCCAGCCTCGACCCGCTGGCCGGCGAAAGCCCGCACGTCACGGAGGTGGATCATCACGACCCTCAGATC
>JALZEO010000345.1 GCA_030862025.1 Actinomycetota bacterium
CCCAATCTGCGCTGCAGGGACGCACGAAGCAGCGCGGATCGCTGACAACCTCGCCGAGCGCTGGAAACCGCCCGGCCCGGGTCCCGCCCAGCACTGCCTCCCCGAGCGCCCGAAGGACCCTGGGCTCGCGGCGCAGCGATAGGGACAGGCGCCCGTCGGCCTCCACGAGACGCGGCACGACGATTCCCACCTCGTGGACCGGAAACTCGGGCATTGGTAGTGCTGGCCCCACGGCGGGAGCCCCCGGCCGGACTGGCACCGTCAACGCATCGAGCAGGCATCGGACCGCGCCCGGGTGGAGGCGAACGTCCGGGTTGCATACGAGCACCGCTCGGCTCCGCCGCGCTCGCGCAACCGCCGCGTTGATTCCCGCTGCGTAGCCCGCGTTTCGTCCCAACCGGACGACGGTGGCTTCCGGGGCGAGCTCGGCGACGAGCTCGACGGTCTCGTCGCGGGACGCGTTGTCCGCCACCACGATCTCGTAGCCGTCCACGTCCGCCAGTGCCGAGGAAAGCGCGGCGAAGAAGGCACGCAGCGGCTGTGCGCTGTCGTGCGTCACGACCACGAGCGTGACCTCAGGCGGTTGCGCCCCCATACCCAGTTTTCCTTGCGAAGTGTCCGCTGATCCTCAGCATCTGCAGGTCTGCCAGCCAGGGACGACTGTCACCTTTAGGTAGCAGCGAGGACAGGCGTCACTACCGAGCGCACTCAATCCGAGCGTACGAAGCCCTTCCCGATTCGCGTGGAGGAGCCGGCAGCCGTGCAGCGACGCCCACTAGTGCAGGGACCGGCGAAGTCCATGCGCGTACGTGCCCGAAGCAGCGTCCCCAGCTCGCGGCGCCACATCCTCATCCTCGTCCAGAACCTGCCGGTGCCGCTGGATCGCCGCGTCTGGCTCGAATGCCAGGCGCTCGCCGAGGCTGGCTTCAAGGTCTCCGTGATCTCTCCGAAGGGACCCGGTGACCCCTCCTTCCAGGTTCTCGAGGGCATTCACCTGCACAAATACGACCCTCCCGCAGCGGCGCGCAGTCGGCTCGGCTTCGCGTGGGAATTCGCGTACTGCTGGCTACAGACCGCACGGCTGGTTGCCCGGGTGGCTGTGAGAGAGCGGGTTGATGCCATCCAGACCTGCAACCCTCCGGATACCTACTTCTCGCTCGCCGCACCGTTCAAGCTGGTTGGAACCCGTTTCGTCTTCGACCAGCACGACCTCTGCCCAGAGCTCTACGAGGTGCGCTTTCCCGACGGGCCGCCCCTGCTGCGGAGCTGCTTGCGGGCACTCGAGCGGGCGACCTACCGCCTCGCCGATCACGTCATCGCCACCAACGACTCGTTTCGACAGGTGGCCCTGAGCCGCGGCCGCCGTTCCCCGGACAGCGTCTCTGTGGTGCGGAGCGGGCCAGTCGCAGCGCGCATGCGTCGCGGAATCCCACGCCACGAGCTCCGCGAGGGGCGGCGCTACCTGGGCTGCTACCTGGGGGTGATGGGTCCCCAGGACGGGGTCGACCTCTTGCTGCGGGCGATTGCACGGCTCATCCACGAGCGTGGCCGGCGCGACTGCCACTTCGCGCTGCTCGGCTTCGGCGACTGCCTCGAGGATCTGCGCCGGCTGGCGCAGGAGCTCGACCTGGCGGAGTGGGTGACGTTCACGGGACGCGCGGACGACGAGCTCATCGCCGCCTACCTCTCCACCGCCGACCTCGGTCTCGCCCCGGATCCGAAGAACGGCTTCAACGACCTGTGCACGATGAACAAGGTCGTCGAGTACATGGCGTTCGGTCTTCCGGTCGTCTCCTTCGACTTGAAAGAAACACGGGTCTCCGCTGGTCCAGCCGGCTTCTACGTCAAGGACAACGACCCCCGCGACTTCGCCCTTGCCATCGACCTTCTGCTCGACGATCCCGACCGCCGCCGGGAGATGGGCGAGCTCGCCCGCGCCCGTATCGAGGGCCAGCTGTCGTGGGAGCACCAGGCGCCGGCGTATGTCGGGCTCTATCAGCGCCTTCTCGCGGCTCCCAGCGAGCAACGCGTGATTGCCCTCTCCCAGGCGCATTCCGCCCCGGATTCGGGCGCCAGCGGGGGGCAGTGGGGCGGTGTCTCAGGAGTACCGGACTGGGCGGAGACCCGGAAGGAGGCCAGTTAGTGGTCATGGACACCCCCCCGGGGGGAC
>JALZEO010000026.1 GCA_030862025.1 Actinomycetota bacterium
TGAGGTTCTCGATGCCGCCGGCGTCCCAGTATCGGGCAAGTTCTCCGCAGCGTTCCAGGGCCGGCACGGCCTCGTCCGGCCGCCCCATGCGCAGGTGCTGGTCTCCGAGGAAGAAGTTGCCGGCGAACTCGCAGGCGATGTTCCCCACCTCCTCGGCGATCGCGACCCCCCGCTGGGTCAGCGTCACTGCTTCGTCCAAGTTGCCACGCACTGTCTCGACCAGTCCTCGGGTCAGTTCGGCGTCGAGGAGGGCGTTGGGGTCGCCGCTGTGCGATGCGATTGCGCCCTCCCGGCGTGCGGCTTCGTCGGCTGCCGGGAACTCTCCCAGTCGGGCATAAGCGACGGCGAGCATCCCCAGGTACCACGCTGCTCGGGTCAGGTCCTCGCGTTCCTCGAGCAGCACTGTGGCTTGCTCAAGCAGCCGGATTGCGTCGTGGAACTCTGCAGCCCATACCTTCGCCTCTCCCAGGACCGCCATGGGGAGAGCGGTGAGCCAGGGGTCCTCGAGTGCCTCGCCGATCTCTCTGGCCCGGTCGAGTGCATATTGCATGGCCTCGCTGCTGAGGTACTGCTCTCCGGCGCGCTGGCGTGCCAGGGCGATCTGCAGGTGCAGGAGCGCCAGCAGCCGCTGGTCGCCCAGCGCCTCCGCGGCGGGCATGATCGCTTCGAGATGCTGGAGTTCCTCGTCGTAGGGGATGAACGAGGCACCGGCTTGAGCCCACCCGAGGCCGGCCTCGACACGGCGGCGCAAGGTACGGGGATCGTCGTCCCCGGTGGGCAGATGGGCCAAGGCCTGTGAGAAGAAGCCGTGCGCTTCGGGGTTGGCGAAGCGCTGCAGCGCGTACTGTCCGGCGGCGATCAGGTGGTCAACGGCCCGCTCGATGGCGCCGGCCTGTTCGAAGTGGTGGGCGAGGACGGCGGCGAGCTCCGCATGACGGTCGGGGTAACGCCGTTCGAGAACCTCGCCCACGGCCTGGTGCAGCAGTCGGCGCTCCTGCTTGAGGACGGACTGGTAGGCGGCCTCCTGGATGAGGGCGTGCCGGAAGGCGTATTCCAGTTCGGGTTCGACGGTGTCCAGGCGGATCAGACCCGAGGCTTCGAGGGGGGTGAGATCGAGGCGGTCGTCGTCGAGACCAGCCGTGGTATGCAGGACCTCTTCGACAACGCCGACGGGGAACTGGCGCCCCACCAGCGAGGCGACCTTCAGTGTGCGTTTGGCCTGTGTGGGAAGCTGGTCGATTCGGGCCAGGAGCAGGCCGTGTACGGTGTCGGGAATGTCGAGGGAGGCAACCTCGGCGCTGGCGACCCAGGTGTCGCCACGACGTTCGAGTGCTCCCCGGTCGATGAGCATCCGGACCACCTCTTCGACGAAGAAGGGGTTGCCCTCCGTCTTGGACAGCAGGAGCGTGCGCGTGCGTTCGGGGAGGGATTCGATCTCGAGCAGGTGGCCGATGAGCTGTCGGCTGGCCCCTTCCGACAGTGACGACAGCGGTACTTCCAGCAGCGCCTCTCCGAAGCGGCGCCTCGCCTCAGAGACGAGGTCCCAGCCTGGGCTGTCACGGTTGGGCCGGCCGGTCAGCGCCAGCAGCACCGCGACCTCGTCTACCACCGAAAGCAGCTTCGCCAGGGCCTCCACCGACGATGCGTCAGCCCAGTGCAGATCCTCACAGACCACCACCAGTGGCCCGCCCGCCGCGAAGCCGCGGATCACCTGTCGCAGCGAGGCGAGGTAGTGGTCCTGCAGCGCCGCAGGAGCGAGACCTCGCACGCGTCTGGCCTCCGCCTCCTCGAGGGAAGGCCCAGCAGATGGGCCAGGTAGAGACAGACCTCTTGCCACTCCGGATCCAACAGTTCGCGTAGTCGGGTTTCGAGTGCAACACGGGCACGTGGAGCGTCCCCAGAGGACGGGACGCCCAGCAGGTTACGGACCAGGTCCAGCAGCAGGTGGTAGGGAAGGTTGCGGCCGTAGGACAGGCAGCGGCCCTCCGCCCAGGTGCAACCCTCCCTTGCGACGGTCCACTGCCGGAACTCGGCCAGCAGCCTGCTCTTGCCGATACCCGGCTCCCCCAGGACGATTGTGGCCCGGCCGCGCCCACCCCTGACGGTGGAGGCCCCGTTTGCGCCCTGGATCGGCCTAGTCCTCAGGCTGCATCCCGGTTCCACGATCTGAGGCGCACCCATGCGACGCTGCTCCTCAAAGCGGGCGTCAACCCGAAGAAAGTGATCTCAGAACGGCTCGGTCACAGCTCGGCGGCCTTCACCCTCGACACCTAAGCCCACGTGATGCCAGGGATGCAGCCCGAAGCCGCCGAGCTGTTCAGCGACCTTCTGTTTAGTAACCGAGCCAGCGACGATGATGAGGGAGGGGAAATCGCATGAGCGTCGAATGCGCTCAGGATGCGCTCGGAGACCGGCTGCTTGTCCAGCCCAGGAAGCAAGCCCAGGTCCCGGAATCTGCCGTTGACCTGGGCCTTCACTCAGGAGCGGGTGAGGGGAATCGAACCCCCGTTCCGAGCTTGGGAAGCTCGTGTTCTACCATTGAACTACACCCGCGGAGCGTCACCGAGCGTACCGAGACGTCCCGGCGGGCAGCAACCGAGTCCAACCTCTGCGACGCAGGAAGGCGCGCGGGTGATCCTCTCGGATCGGTCGCTCCGCGAGGCGCTGCGGACCGGCCGTGTCCGCATCGACCCAATCGACGAAGCGGCGGTTCAGCCTTCCAGCGTGGACGTCCGGCTCGACCGTCGCTTCCGGGTCTTCGCGAACCACCGCTACCCCTACATCGACGTACGAGCGGCCCAACCGGATCTCACCGAGCTCGTCGAGGTCGACAAGGACGAGCCTTTCATACTGCACCCGGGCGAGTTCGTGCTTGGCGCAACCTTCGAGCGGGTTGCCCTTCCGAACGACCTCGTTGCCAGGTTAGAAGGCAAGTCGAGCCTTGGACGTCTCGGGCTGCTCATCCATTCCACTGCCGGCTTCGTCGACCCGGGCTTCAACGGGTCACTCACGCTCGAACTGTCGAATGTCGCCACGTTGCCGATCGCGATCTACCCGCAGATGAAAATCGGCCAGCTTGCGTTCTTTGAGCTCGATCAAGCCGCAGAGCACCCCTACGGCTCGCCTGAGGCGGGTTCGAAGTACCAGGGCCAGCAGGGCCCGACAGCCTCCCGCTTCTACCTCAATTTCGCGACTGATCGCTGAGCGCAGGGAGGCGGCCGTCCTTCGCTGCTCCCCGCCCGCATCGAGCATGCGCTTGCCGCTCGCTTCCTGGTAGGACGCGCACGTATTGCACCTAACGGAGCGTAGTATCGCGTACCGTGGAAGAGACGAGATCAGTCCGTAGGGGACACGACCGCCTAGTGACCAGTTGCAGTTGCAAGACTCCCAAGAGTGCGCGACCCTGCTTGAAGGTGTTGACCAGCGGGATTGCGGACCAGGGCCAACGAAAAGCGATCAGATCTGCCTCACCGCGCGAGGTCACCTGACCAGGAAGGAGTTCGCGTGTCGAACACCGACTATCAGCGTCGCCTGGGGGAGAGGCTGCGGGCGATCCGTGCGCAGCAGGACATGACTCTCCAGCAGGTCGAGGAGCGCAGCCAGGGTCGGTGGAAGGCAGTTGTCATCGGCGCGTACGAGCGTGGTGACCGGGCAATCTCGGCCGCGAAGCTCGCTGAACTCGCTGCTTTCTACGGCGTTCCCGTGTCGGAGTTGCTGCCGGAGCCGGGTGGGGCGGTAGCGGCTGCCGCTGAACCGAGGACCAGTCGCAAAGTCGTGCTCGACCTCGAAAAGCTCACCGCGGAGGGGCTCAATCCCGCCCTGCGACCCATTTCGCGCTATGCCATGACCATTCAGCTGCAACGGGGCGACTACAACGGGCGGGTTCTCACGCTCCGCAACGATGACGTTCGAGCCCTTGCAGTTGTGCTGGGTGTCACAGCCGAAGAGCTTGTTGAGCGACTGTCCGGCGAGGGCGTGCTGGTCGAGGCTTGACTGCGACGGACTGAGCGCTGAACTGCCGCTCAGGGCCCAGCCCGGTCTCCGAACCCCACTTCTTCGCTGCGATCGGGGAGATCATGAGGTCCCTGGGCCAGTTCCGACCCGGTCGCAGTCGGAAGGGAGGGGAGCAGGCCACGCTCGAGAACCTCAGCCACGTCCAGAACCTCGACCTGACCAAGTTCGAGTTCCTTGTCCTGGATCTTCTTGGCCACCGCGTCTTCGAGCATCGTCATGCAGAAGGGGCAGGCGGTGGTGATCAGGTCGGGCTCTGTTGACAGAGCCTCTTCGATGCGCTCGATGTTGACGCGCTTGCCGATGCGTTCCTCCATCCACATGCGGGCCCCTCCCGCCCCACAGCAGAAGCCGTTGGACCTGCACCGCGTCATCTCCACAGGTTCCAGTCCCGGCACGGCGTCGACGACCCTGCGAGGAGCGGAATAGACCTCGTTGTGGCGTCCCAGGTAGCAGGGGTCGTGGTACGTCACTCGCGCTCCCAACCGGTTCGTCGCCACCAGCCGGCCCTCATCGATGAGATGGCCGAGCAGTTCGGTGTGATGGAGCACGTCCCAGATCCCGTCGAAGGACGGGTACTCGTTCTTCAAAGTGTTGAAGCAATGTGGGCACCAGGTGACGATCCTCTTCGTGGCCACGCCGTTCAGGGTTTCGACGTTGTGCTGCACCATCATCTGATACAAGTACTCCATGCCGAGCCGGCGGGCGGGGTCCCCGCAGCACGTCTCGCCTGAACCGAGCACCGCATAGCGCACTCCGGCACGCTGGAACAGTTCCGCGACCGTGCGCGTAATCTTCTTGGCACGGTCATCGACTGCCCCGGCGCACCCCACCCAGAACAGGTAGTCGACGTCGGCGGGAAGCGGCTGGCCGGGCTGGACGGTGAGCGGTTGCTCCATCATGCCCCTCATCCAGTCCTCGCGCTTCTGAGCGCCGATACCCCAGGGATTGCCGGAGTTTTCGACGTTACGCAGCATGGTCGCCGCTTCCTGGGGAAACGACGACTCCATCATCACCTTGTAGCGTCGCATGTCGAGGATCATGTCGACATGCTCGATATCTACCGGGCACTCCTCCACGCAGGCGCCGCAGGTCGTACACGACCACAGCACGTCGTAGTCGATGACGGCACCCGCCTCCCCCGGTGCGTCAGCGACAAGTTTCATATTCAGGACATCCCCGGCGTCGTCTTCGATTTGCCTTCCCAGCAGGTACGGGCCCTTCTCGAAGAGGTGGTCGCGGAGATCCATGACGAGAAGCTTGGGGTTCAGCGGCTTGCCGGTGTTCCAGGC
>JALZEO010000041.1 GCA_030862025.1 Actinomycetota bacterium
GGCGGGAGGGCCAGATCGGGACGGGCCGAAGGCCCGGGCGGGAGGGCCAGATCGGGACGGGCCGAAGGCCCGGGCGGGAGGGGCGGACCGGGACCATTGAGCACGACTGTGCTCTCCTCGTGACCTGTCAGCTTGAATGCTCCCACCAGGGTAGCGGTGAACACGACCCACAACCTCCCCGACGCGTGTACGCCTCGTTTCAGCGCCAACGTCCCATGGGGTGCTGCCGTTCCCGCGGTGGGCATCCGCGCGGAGAGGGCTGGTAGCGTTCAGCTAATCAACAGCTGGGAGGCTCGTGGCGGCCGGTGCGCAGGCGCGGTGACGTGGCAGGTGAGGTCGACCCGTTCACGCGCACGCAATTGGGGCAGTTGGCCCCCGAGGACAGCGCGATGTCCGCTGCACGCAGCCGGGCCGGGTTGACGCTCGATTTGCCGTCCCCGCCGGTCGGGGCGTTCCTGGCATGGACAAGCGCGACCCTACATGCACGCGGGGTCGTCGAAGTCGGGGCCACGGCCGGGGTGACCGGGCTGTGGCTGCTGAGGGGGATGATTCCGCGCGGAGTCCTGACAACCATCGATCCTGACGCCCAGGCGCAGAAGCTCGCCGCTCGCGCCTACCAGGAAGCGGGCGTGACGAACCGGATACGCGCCATCCTCGGCGATCCGCTCGAGGTCCTGCCACGCCTGTCCGATGGCGGCTATGACATGCTCGTGCTGCAGTCGGTCGGGGCCGACCATCCACGCTACCTCGAACACGCGCTGCGGTTGCTTCGACCCGGAGGCGTGCTCCTCGCGCGGCAGATCGCGGACGGCACTCCCACTGAGCAGCGGACTCGGCGCGAGTTCGTGCAGCTACTCGCGGAGGACGAGCGTTTCGCCGCAGCAGTGCTGCCGCTCGACACCGGCGTCGCTGTCGGGACCGTGCTGCCACGGTGACGATCAAAAGAAGCGCACCTTCGCGGCAAACTCGGCCGCTGGCGCGAGGATGACAGCCAGATAGAACATTCCCGTGGATGCCTGGATCGAACGGCCCCCCTCCCAGGCCAGCCTCACGTTGAACGCCGCGATCATCGCGACCACGGCAAGTAGGCCGATCCCCATCACGACGGTCACGCTCCCCACCGACAGAAGCGGGGAGTAGGTGAGCAGACAGTTTTGCAGTTCAAGCCCTGCCAAGCCCGCGCAGGGGACGGGGTTGCGGATGGACAGGACGATCGAGCCGAGTCCCGCCGCGACTGCGGCGACGTTCAACCAAGCGATCCAGAGCATGTACCGGTTCGAAAGTCGCCGCTCAATGAGATACCAGTGCCCAAGGACGAGACCTACCACCACCGCGCCCAGGAAAAACGCGCCGAACATGAGCTCCAACACGCCGGTGGCGACCCCGGCTCCCCCCCGCCCGAGGCCGGCACGCAGTTGCGCCAGGGGGACGAACGTCATGATCCCGAGCAGCGTCGCAGCGATACCCGCAAGGCGTCCGACGAAGGGGGCACGCACGGCGATGAGGATCGGCGAAGCAACGGCAGCCGCGGTCGTGACGGCGAGACCGCGCGCAGTCCAGGCGGCCCACACGGGAGCCGAATCGGCGACTGCATTGAGCGGCGCGCGCATCGCGGCCAAAGCCGCGAGCGACAGGAACCCGAGCGTGGCACCGAGGAGTATCTCGTAGCCATGACGGACCGCACCCCAGGTCGGAGCCATCCACAGCACGGCTGAGCCCCCGACGGCAGCCTCGAGCAGGACCACGGCGAGCACGGCAGCTGGGGCTTCCACGGCTCCTCGGCGGGCTGCAGGGCGGGCAGCGGGGGACGGCGTACGCGGGGTGCGCAAGCTGCCGCATGGTGCCATGAACGCCGTGGCTCGCCCTTACGCAACACGGGTACGGCTAGCCCTCACCAGCACGCGTTTCAGGGTCGCGGACGCAGGGGAGGTCGGCCTGAATACGAGCCGTGACAAGGAAAATACGGAAAACGCGGTATTGTGTCGGTGCGCAATCGGCGCCACACTCTGCGCAGGCGCCAGCAGGGGCCTGAGCGGTCGTTAGCCAGTTGGGGGTGTCACCGTGCGGCGACTTCGAAGACGCGTCTACCCGGCCGTTCTCGCCATCGGCGGGACCGTGCTGCTGGGGGCGACGACCCTCGCGGCGGTCGAGTCCGATAGCACAACTGCGTTCTCATCCCGTGATGGCAAAACCTTCTCGTATCAACTGAGCCACCACCGCGACGACCACAGCGGCGGCCCCGGGCATTCGGGGCAGGTGGGCGAAGACACGGCGGAGCAACCTGCCCCGACGCCGACCGAATGCCCGTCGCCTAACGAAGCGCCGGGGGAACCCTCCCAGGCGGAAACGCCCGCACCCTGTACACCGCCGCCACCGCCACCACCTGCCCCGGACGAGACCGAGACCCCACCCCCACCCGACG
>JALZEO010000051.1 GCA_030862025.1 Actinomycetota bacterium
GGTCGGGGCGGGAGAGCGGTCTTCGCCTGCCCAAGACCGCGGGCGGGACGGGGTCGGGGCGGGAGAGCGGTCTTCGCCTGCCCAAGACCGCGGGCGGGACGGGGTCGGGGCGGGAGACGAGCGCTAAGGGCTCAGCTGCGGACGTCGAAGGTGTCGAATCCTTCCGGCTCGCGGTCACTCGCCTCCAATTCTTCGACGCGGGCCGCCTTCGGTCCGCCGTCACGGACCCACTCCTCGACCTCGTCGACGGCGTCCGGGTCACCCTCCACCCACAGCTCGACCGTGCCATCGGGACAGTTGCGCACCCAACCGGCTGCGCCCACCCGGCGGGCCTTGTCGCGGGAACTCGCCCTGAAGAAGACGCCTTGAACTCGACCGCGAATTCGGAGATGTCGTGCAACCTGGCTCATATTTGGCACCGCTCGCAGTGGTAGGTCGAACCGCGGCCGTCTGGCAGCTCCGTCCGAACAATGGTTCTCCGGCAGCGAAGACAAGGCTGGCCCTCGCGGCCGTACACCCGCAGGTGTCCCACGGGTTCGCCCTCCTCGTCGAACGCGTCGTCGGGGCTGGCATCGTCGAGGCTTGACCCGCGCTGCTTGATGGCCGCCTGGAGGACCTCCTGGATCGACCGGTAGAGGCGGCGGACCTCCTGGGTCGACAGGGTGTTCGACATGCGGGTATGAGCGAGCCCGGCCTCGAACAGGGCCTCGTCGCTGTAGACGGTTCCGATACCCAGTACCTGCGCGGGGTCCATGAGAAACGACTTCAGCGGTGCCGCGGCCGCGTTCAGCCTCTCACCGAATTCGATCCACGTCGGGCTCTCCTCGAACAGATCGAGCGCGATCTCAGATACGCCGGCGCCGGCGAGTGCTTCGGCCGTGGGCACGACTCCCATGTGGCAGCTCTCTCCCTCGGAGGCAGCACTCACGTGGATGGCTCCGCCGGTGGTGAAGATGACCACGACGTCCGTGTCCGGCCCGGCCGGCTCCGTCATGGTCTCACGATGGACGGAAGAAGTAGGGCCGGGGGCGAGGATCCACGTGAGGTCCTCGTCGAGGTCGAGGAACAGGACGGTTCCCCTACGGCGCACCGCCTCGATCTTGCGTCCTTCGAGGAGACTTTGGAAGTCGGGGCGGCTGCGGTGGAAGGGGCTGATAACGGCGCCGTTTCTCACGTCAGCCTCCTTGACCCGTTTGCCGACGACTTCCTTTTCGAGGTCCTTGCGCAGGACTTCCACCTCAGGGAGCTCGAGCACCCTTGTCTCCTCCTCGCGTTCCCGCCACCCTGCATCGGGCAGCCGGAGTTGGTTGGCGCATCTTGCTAGGCGCTCCGGCAATCCGGCGGACGACAGCCCTTGCTTCTGCCCTCGGTCTCAGTCGCCGGCCGGGCTCGCCACCCGGCCTCAGGCGCTGGCCAGCCCGGGCGCCTGAGTCTCTGATCAGACCTGTCCACTCGTGAGCCGCCAGTAGGCTTCTCGCGCCGCCGCTTGCTCCGCAAGCTTCTTGCTGTGCCCGGTGCCGCCGCCGAAGACGTCCCCGCCCACCCGGACCGTGGCGGTGAACCGTTTGGCATGGTCCGGGCCCTCCTCTTCGAGGACATAGACGGGCAACGCGTTGAAGCGCGCCGCCGCGAGCTCCTGCAGGCTCGTCTTGTAGTCGAGGGCGGCTCCACGCGTGGCAAGTTCGCGCAGCCGATTGACGAACAGCCGTCGCACGACTCGGGAGGCCGCTTCGAAGCCGCGCGCTAGGTAGACGGCGCCGAGCACAGCCTCGAAGGTGTCGGCGAGGATCGAGTCCTTGTCCGCTCCACCGCTCGCCCGCTCCCCTCTTCCGAGGCGGACGAACTCACCCAGCCCCACCTCGCGCCCCACCTCGGCCAGCACTGAGGTCCTCACTGCCGCCGCCCGCAACTTCGCGAGCCTCCCTTCCGCCGCATCGGGCAACTCGTGGAAGATGAAGTCGGTCACGACGAGCGCGAGGACCGCGTCGCCTAGGAACTCGAGCCGCTCGTTCGTCTCCAACCCGCCGTGCTCGAACGCGTACGAGCGGTGCGTCAGCGACGTCTTCAACAGGTCGTCGTCGTGAACCTCGACTCCCAGGCGCCGCTCGAGGTCGGCGAACCGCTGCCCCACCGGTGCCTCCGGTACAGTCTGGCCGCTAAACGCCCTTCAGGTCGCCGGACGCTACGCGCGCCATGCTCTGGGTTCGTGCGCACTACTCAATTTCGATGACCTGTCTGCCGCCGTACGAGCCGCACACGCCGCAGACGGTATGAGGTCGGACCGGGCTTTTGCAGCGCCGGCAGGAGGCGTACGTCGGTTTCTCGATACGGAGCCAGTTCGCACGCCGACGGCGGGTACGGGAGCGGCTCATCTTCCTCTTCGGGACGGCCACGGCAGCCTCCTCTATCTGAAGCGTTCCGGACGGTGTATGGCCTCTCAGCCGGGCGGGAGACGCAGGCCCTGCAGCGCGGCCCAACGTGGGTCTGGTACCGGGGAAGGCCCGTGGCCGCAATCGTCGCTGTTGAGATCGGCGCCGCACACCGGGCACAGCCCCCGGCACGCGTCGTCGCAGAGCACCCGCAGTGGCAGTACCTCCAACACGGCGTCGCGCAACAGAGCCTCGATGTCGATGAACCCCTCCGGGTGAAGCTCGTACCCAGGCTCGAGCTCATCGCGCTCGGGCACACGACGAAGGTCGGCGAAGAGTTCAGCGACCGGTACCGCGTGGACGGTCCGCACGTCGTTGATGCAACGCGCGCACGGCATCGACGTCGTGAACGTGACCGTTCCGCGGGCGAACAGGCCTTCGACGAGCATCTCGAACTCAAGGTCGACGTCGAGGGCGCTGACGAGGGCCTCATCTGCCGGGCCCCACGCCCCCTCAGAAACGTCGAGTTCGCGCCGTATCACCTCGGCGACAAAGCGCCGAGTCAGGCCCGGTGACCGGACGAGATCAGTGACAGGAATGCGCACGAGAACGCCTCATGTCCCGCAAAGGACTACGAACGTGGTCGAGAATCGAGCGATTGCCGGTCAAGTACACCAATATAGCCCACAGTGCGCGCCGCGCACAGCTCCGAACGGGGCCTGCGCGTCAGCGGCTGAGTTAACGCGCCACCTCAACCCTCTATTCCGCCGGCCAGTCCTCGCTCGAAGACGTCTCGGCGAGCTCGTCAGCCGCGAGCCGTCCCCGCAGCTTCTCGCGGCCACGCTCGACCGCCGCCAGCGTCTTCTGCAAGACGACCTCGAAGTTCGCGAGCTTGGCATCGACATAGTCCTCGACCTCGAGCCGGATCTGGTGCGCCTGCTCGGTCGCTTCGTCGAGGATGCGATCGGCTTCGCGATTTGCGCTCTGCACCACCTCCGTGCGGGACACGAGCCGGGCTCGCTCGGCTTCGGCGTCCTGCATCATCTTGGAAGCCTCACGTCGAGCCCGCTCGAGCAGCTCGTCGCGCTTCTTCAGGATCCAGCGGGCCTGACGCAGCTCCTCGGGAAGAGCGTTTCGTAGGTCGGTGACGAGACCGTCGATCTCGGCCCGGTTGAGCATGATGGAGGTCGACAGCGGCACGCCCTTCGCCTCGGCGACCATCACTTCGAGCTGGTGCAGCTTCGCCTCGACATCCAGGGGCACGTTATCGGGAGACGACCACTGCGATACTACGGACCCGGACATGCCAACCGCCTTCCCCGGTGAGGTGGGATCCGAGCCTAATGAGGTGACAGGCCTTTCGCTGTGCACACCGACATCTCCAACGCCGCAGCCCTCGCTCCTCGCTGACGACGCCTGCGGCCGCTCATTCCTCCGAGTAGCGCTCCTTCAGCGCCGCAGCGACCTGGGGTGGAACGACACCCTCGACGGACCCGCCGAGGCTAGCGACTTCCTTCACGAGCGATGACGACAGATACGACCATTCTGGCGCAGTGGACATGAACAGCGTCTCGACGTCGCCGAGCCGTCTGTTCATCTGCGCCATTTGCAGTTCGTATTCGAAGTCACTCACCGCCCGCAGTCCCTTGACGATGACCCGGATGCCGTGGGCCTTGGAGAAGTCCACGAGCAGGCCCTCGAACGTGTCGACCGTCACGTTGTCCACATGCGCCGTCGTTTCCATGACGAGCCGCACGCGATCCTCGAGGCCGAACAGCGACCGCTTCGCGGTGTTCTGCAATACCGCCACCACGATGTGATCGAAGCGAGACGCTGCCCGTTCGATGATGTCGAGGTGGCCGTAGGTGATGGGGTCGAAACTTCCCGGGCAGACCGCGGAGATGGCCACCTGAGGTCACCTCTTTCTCAGCCAGGATCAACCGGGGGAACGGGCTCACCCGGGTCGAGCGGTCCCACCTCGCCTGTGGCAGGCGCGTGGGCTTCGTGTAGCAGCGTGTCACCGTAGCGTCGCGTGCGGCGGGGTAGGAGTCGCTCAGGCCACGCCGGGGGGGGTGTCCGGCGGCCGAGCTCAACCACGACCACCCCCCCGGGCACCATGACGTCAGTGACCAGACGGAGGACTTCCTCGAGCTCCGCCGGGTCGACGCGGTAGGGGGGGTCGATGAGCACGATGTCGAACGGCGCACCCGGCAGGCCGACCTGGAGGGCCTTGGCCACATCCTCCCGTAGGACCACAGCCTGGGCGACAAGACCGGTCCGTGCCAAGTTGTCGCTCAGCGCATCCTGCGCCGGGCGCGCACGTTCGACGAACGTCGCCCTTTCCGCTCCGCGCGACAACGCCTCGATTCCCAGCGCGCCCGACCCGGCATAGAGGTCGGCCACCCGTGCGCCGCGCAGTCGCAGCGCGAGCGCCGAAAACAGGGCCTCTTTGACTCGATCGCTCGTTGGACGCGTGTCGGGGCCAAGCGGGGCGGTGAGGCGACGGCCCCGCGCGACGCCGGCGATGACCCGCACGTCGTTCTCCGACCTTCTTCGAGCTGGACTTCCCTGGTAGCTGGCCGGAATGCTGCCGCTCCGGCAGGAGGATACGCCCCCTTGTCCCCCTGGCTCAGCCAGCCGAGAGCGCTTCCAGCTCCTCGAGTCCACCGGGGTAGCGGCGGCGCACCTCGTTCCTGAGGGCCTCCAGCTCCTGGCCATCGGGGGAACGATGCGCTGCGACGAGCCTTCGAGCCGCCTCGCGCGTCTCCACGACGAGTTCGACGTCTCGCGCGAGGCGCACGAGCTTGAAGTCCGGCGCGCCCGATTGGCGTACCCCGAACAGATGACCCTCGCCGCGGAGTTCCAGATCGGTCTCGGCCAGCGCGAAGCCGTCGTTCGTACTCGCGACCGCCTCGAGGCGCAATCGAGACTCGTCGCTGCGCGGATCGGCGAACAAGACGCAGTAGCTGCGGGACGTGCCGCGCCCTACCCGGCCACGCAGCTGGTGCAGCTGGGAGATGCCGAAGCGGTCGGCGTCCTCGACGATCATGATCGTCGCGGTCGGCACGTCGACCCCGACTTCAATCACGGTCGTGGTAACCAGCACGTCCAAATCACCGCGTCGGAAGGCCGCCATCGCGGCCTCCTTGTGTTCGCTGCGCATGCGGCCGTGCACGAGCCCGACGCGCAGGTCAGGAAAGACCTCGTCCCGGAGGCGGGCGTGCTCGGCCTCGGCGGCCCGGGCGCCGACCTCGTCGGACTCCTCGATGAGTGGGCAGACGACGTAGGTCTGATAGCCAGTCGCGGCCTGCGCGCGTACGAAGTCGTAGAGACGCTCGCGGCGGCTGCTCTCGGCCGGGGTGATGAGCTGCGTGACGATCTCGTGCCGTCCAGGCGGCAGCTCGTTGAGGACCGTCACGTCTAGGTCGCCGAAGAGGGTCAGCGCGAGCGACCGGGGGATCGGCGTCGCCGTCATGACGAGGACATCCGGATAGGAACCGCCCATCGGCTCGGGGATCTCCCGCCCCGCCACCCCCGACCCCTTCTCCTTCAGCTTCATGCGCTGGTGAACGCCGAAGCGGTGCTGCTCGTCGATGACAACGACGCCAAGATCGCGGAAGCGCACCTCCTCCTCGAGCAGCGCGTGGGTGCCGACAACCACATCTACTTCCCCCGCCAGCAATTCTGCGAGGATGCGGCGGCGCGAGGCACCCGTGGTTGCCGAGGTGACCAACTCGACCCTGACGCTATCGAGCACGTTGACACCAAGCGGAGCGAGCTGGTCGATGAGCGTGCTGTAATGCTGCTCAGCGAGTACCTCTGTGGGAGCCATGACCGCAGCCTGCCGCCCGTGGTCCACGGCACAC